>NZ_JACFSZ010000019.1 GCF_014805525.1 Rhabdothermincola sediminis
GCTGGAAGGAGTCGGACCACCGGTCCGCTCCGGTCACAGTTCCGAGTCGAGCCAGACAGACCGGGCACAGCGCACCCCACGGAAAGGCCCTCCAACCAGGGGTGGACCCCACGGGCGACCTTAGATGGACCCCACGGGCGACCTTAGATGTCACTGCGCTCTCGTACAGTTCGCGACGTGCTGCACCTCCACGTCGCGGACGAGCTCGAGCGCCTCGTCGACCCGCTCGCCGAGGTGCTCGGACAGCCCCCGGCCGACCCGTTCACCCCCGAATGGCTGGCAACACCCTCGGCCGGCCTCAGCCGATGGCTACGACTCCGTCTCGCCCGCCGCCTCGGCGCGAGCGACGGCGATGTCGATGGGGTGGCGGCGAATCTCGACCACCGCTTCCCCGGGGCGCTGCACTCGTCGGTGCTCGCCGCGGACCTCGACGGCGAGCCCGACCCGTGGTCGCTGCCGCACCTCACCTGGAAGGTGCTCGGCACGCTCGACGCCGCCCGGGGCGACCGGCGGCTCGGCCCCGTGGCCGCCGTGCCGGACGGGGCCACCGCCTTCGGCCAGGCTCGACGGGTGGCCGATCTGCTCGACCGCTACGCCACCCACCGGCCGGCGATGCTGCGGGCCTGGGCGGAGGGCCACGGGGTGGACGGCGCGGGCGCCGGTCTCGACCCGTCGGCCGCCTGGCAGTACCACCTCTTCCGATCGCTCCGGCGACGGATCGGCACTCCGAGCCCGGCTGAACGACTGCCGGGCATCGTGGCCCGGCTCCGCGACGGCGAGCAGGTGCCGGGTCTCCCCGCCCGGTTGTCGTTCTTCGGCCTCTCCTCGGTCCCGGGTGGCGCGCCGTTCATCGAGCTCGTCTCCGCCATCGCCCGCAGGCATGAGGTTCACCTCTTCCTGGTCCAGCCCTCACTCTCGCTCGCCCGATCGCTGCGTGCGCGCCTCCAGCCTGGCGCAGCGCCGCTCCTCCTTCGGGCCGACGACCACTCCGCGGAGGCGGTCGCGCACCCCCTTCTGCGTTCCTGGGCTCGCCCGAGCCGGGAAGCGACGATCCTCTGGGCCGCCTCGACCGCCGCGGCACCCGAGACCCGGATCGTCGAGCTCGATCCCGAGCAAGGGGGTGAGCCCCGTACCCTCCTCGAGCGGGTGCAGGCCGACCTGCGCGCCGATCGGCCCCCGGCGGGCGATCACGTGCTCGAGCCTGGCGACCGGTCGATCGAGGTGCACACCTGCCACGGGGCGATGCGGCAGGTCGAGGTGCTCCGCGACGCCATCCTCCACCGGCTGGCCGACGACCCGTCCCTCGCCGAGGACGACGTGCTCGTGGTCTGCCCCGACATCACCACCTACGCCCCCCTCGTCGAGGCGGTGTTCGGTCGCTCCGGCGCGGACCGCGGACCCTACGACGGCCAGCACACACCGCAGCTCGAGTACCACATCACCGACCGATCGCTGGTCGACACCGACGCGCTGGTCACCGCCTTCGCCAGCTTGCTCGAGCTGCTCGGCGGCCGGTTCTCGGCCTCGGCCGTGCTCGACTTCATCGCCCAGCAGCCGGTTCGCGACCGCTACGAGCTCGACGAGGAGGCACTCGACCAGATCAACCGATGGGTGCGAGAGGCATGCGTGAAGTGGGGCCTCGACGCCGACCACCGGCGGCACTGGGACATCCCGGCCGGCTACGACGCCCTGTCGTGGCGGTTCGCGCTCGACCGCCTCCTCCTCGGCATCGCCACCAGTGACGACGGCTTCTCGCTGGCGATGGGCGGCGTACTGCCGCACGAGATCGAAGGTGACGAGGTGGCCACCGCGGGCCGTCTGGCCGATCTGCTCGGCCGGCTCCGGTGGCTGGCCGAGCAGGCTGCGGGGAAGCGCACCATCGACGAGTGGCTCGCGCTGCTCAGCGACGCGACGACCGACCTGTTCCGCGCCCCCCGCGACGAGCCGTGGCAAGCCGAACGGCTGGCTCAGGTCCTGAACGACGTCGCCGAGCAGTCCCGAGCGGGCGGTGAGGCGTCGTCGACCCCGCTCGACCTCGACGACGTCCGGCGGGTCTTCGCCGAGCCCCTCGCGGGCACGCCGCGCCGATCACACTTCTTCCGGGGCGGCATCACCGTCTCGTCGCCCACCCCGCTGCGCGGGGTGCCCTTCCGGGTGGTGTGCATCCTCGGCCTCGACGAGGACGCCCTCGCCAGGGCCGGCACCGACGGCGACGACCTGGCGGCTGCCGCACCCCACCTGGGGGACGCTGACCCGCGGGCCGATGCCAGGCAGGCCCTGCTCGAGACCATCCTGGCCGCCAGCGACCAGCTCCTCATCACCTGCACGGGACGCAGCATCGTGACCAACCAGCCCGTGCCACCGGCCACGGTCCTGGCCGAGCTGCGCGAGGTGGTGCGCAGCACCGTGCGTCCCGAGGACCGGGACCGGGTCGACCGCCAGCTCGCCATCGCCCACCCCCGCCAGCCCTTCGACGACCACAACTTCCAACCCGGCCGGCTGCGGTCCCGGCCCTGGAGCTTCGACCCGCAGCTCCTCGACGCGGCGCGGTCCCGGCGGCGCAAGCTCGAGCCGGCACCGTTCCTCGCATCACCGATCGACCAGCGGTCCGAGGAACATCTCGACCTGGCCGACCTGCACCGGGTGCTGGGCCATCCGGTGAAGGCGTTCCTCAGCGACACCCTCGACATCGTGCTGCCGTGGGAGTCCGAGCAGGTCTCCGAGGAGCTACCCCTCTCCCTGTCCGCACTCGACAACTGGAAGCTCGCAGACCGCCTGCTGGCCGCGACACTCGCGGGGCGTGACCGGTCTGCGTGGATGCGGCGCGAGCGAGCCGCCGGCACCCTTCCGCCAGCCGACCTCGGGGAGCGAGCGCTCGACGAGGCCACCGAGAAGGTCGACGCGCTGCTGGAGCGGCTCTCAGGATGCGGCTACGAACTCAGCACCGAGCCGAACCGGGTCCCGATCGACGTCCTGCTCCCGGACGGGACCCGACTGACCGGGCTGGTGGACGACGCCCACGCCGACCAGCCGGGCCCGGTGCGGGTCAGCGCCAGCCGGCGACGACCGAAGCAGTTCCTCGCCGCCTGGCTCGACCTCATGGCCCTCACCGCCCATGATCCGAGCCGCGACTGGTGGTCGGTCACCGTCGCCCCGCACGAAGACAGCTCGAGCCGGTCCAAGCCTCCGGTGATCGAGTGCCTCGAGCCGGTCGGGCGGACCGTCGAGGATCGCCGCCGGAACGCCCTGGCTGCGCTCGGCGTGGCCGTCGACTGCTACCACCGGGCGCGTCGGGAACCGATCCCGCTGTTCCCGAAGCTGTCCCGGCCCCTCGCCGAGGGGCGGGCCACCAAGGCGGACTGGATTGGCCGTTGGGGGGGAGACGGGACCGAGGCCGCACACCGGTTGGTGTTCGGCGACCTCGACTTCGCCGGTGTGCGAGCCCTTCCGGTGCAACCGCACGATCCTCCGGGCCGGGCCACCAACCGGGCGGAGCGCTTCGCGCAGTACCTGTGGGGCACCGTCCTCGACTCCTGCACCGTGTCCCACCTCGACGACGGCGAGGACGGCACCGACGACGAGGAGACCTCGGCGTGAGCAGCTCGCCCATCCCGCGGTTCGACCCGACCGCCGCGCTGCCCACCGGTCGGGTCGCCATCGAGGCCAGCGCGGGCACCGGCAAGACGTACGCGCTGAGCAGCCTGGCCACCCGCTACGTGGTGGAGGGTGACCTCGACATCGGCGACCTGCTCGTGGTCACCTTCACCCGGGCCGCCGCGGCCGAGCTCCGGGATCGGGTACGGGACCGCCTCGCCCAGACCCGCACCGCCCTGGCGACGGTGCTCGACGGGGGCGACCCACCGGCCGACGATGAGGTGCTCCGGCTGCTCTGCGCTGGCGACCTCGAGGAGCGGCTCGAGCGGTCGACGGCCGCCCTGGCCGGCTTCGACAGCGCCTGCATCACCACCATCCACGGTTTCGCATCGCAAATGCTCGGCGCCCTCGGCGTGGCATCGGGCGACTTCGACGCCACCTTCGCCGAGGACGGCGACGAGACACTCCGCCAGACCTGCGCCGACCTGCTCGTGGCGGCGGCCCTGTCCGGCGCCCACCCCGCCGATCACCTGCCCGATCACGACACCCTGCTCAAGCTGGCTCGCGCCGTCGGCGGCAACCCCGGCATCGCGCTGGCGCCCGACCCCGATCCGGCGAGCTCGAACGACATCGCCGTGCTCCGCCGCCGGCTGGTCGAGCGGGTGGTGCTCGAAGCGGAGCGTCGCCGGCGAGCGCAGGCCACCCTGTCCTTCGACGACCTGCTCACCCGGCTCCGGGATGCCCTGGCGAGCACCGGGGGCGGGATGGCGGTGCGCGACGCGCTCCGACGACGTTTCAAGGTCGCCCTCATCGACGAGTTCCAGGACACCGATCCTGTGCAGTGGCAGATCTTCGACGCCGTGTTCGGTCGCCCCGACACCGGGAGCACCCTGGTCATCGTCGGCGACCCCAAGCAGTCGATCTACGCGTTCCGCGGCGCGGACGTGCACACCTACCTGGAGGCCATCGACTCGGGGACGACGAGGAGCGAGACGCTGGCTACGAACTGGCGCTCCGACGCCACACTGCTCGACGCGCTCGACGCATTGCTCTCGGGCGCCACCTTCGGCGACGAGCGCATCCGCTTCCACCAGGTGGAGCCCGCACCCGGACATGGCGACCAGCGGATCCGCTCGGTACGCGGCGAAGAGCTTCCGGCGCTCTCGCTCCGCCTCGCCACCCATCCCTCCCTCGGCCGGCAACAACGGAGCCCAGGGGTGGTGCTGGCCGACCATGCAGAGCAGGCCGTGTACGCGGACCTCGCCGAGCAGGTCCGCCTCCTCCTCGAGGACGCCGAGCTGCGGGACGGCGACCTCTGGCGCCGGGTGACCCCGCGAGACGTGGCGGTGCTCGTGGTGGCGAACAAGGACGCGGCCGACGTGCAGTCGGCACTCGCTGCCAGCGACATCCCCGCCGTGGTCTCCCGCGGAGTCTCGGTGCTCGAGACCACCGCCGCACAGCAGTGGCGATGGCTGCTCGAAGCCGTCGGCCAACCGGCCGATCCGCGGCGGGCCGGCACCGCCGCCCTGAGCTGGTTCGTCGGATGGACCGCCGACCGGCTCCACCACGACGACGGCACGGCCCTGGCGGAGGTGCAGGAGCAGCTCCACCACTGGGCGAGCGTGCTACGCACCCGCGGGCCGGCGGAGTTCCTCCGTCGGGTGCGATCCGACTCGGGGGTCGCACCGCGCCTGCTCGCCCGGCCGTCCGGCGAACGGGACCTCACCGACCTCGATCACCTGGCCGAGCTCCTGACCCTCTCGGCGCCCGCCCACGCCGGGCCGGCCGGTCTGGTCGCCGCCCTCGACCGGCTCGCCGACCTCAAGCCCGACGAGACCGGCCTGAGCATCACCGCCCGGCGCATCGAATCCGAGGCCGACGCGGTGCAGATCATGACCGTCCACGCCGCCAAGGGGCTCGAGTTCCCCATCGTGTGCTGCCCCAACCTGTGGCGGGGAAGCCCGACGACCGTCCGCGACCTCATCATCTACGCGGACCCGCAGACCGGGCGGCGCACCATCGACCTCTGCCCGGAGCCCCCCTGGCCGGACAACCGGACGGCCAAGGAACGCAAGCGGCTCGCCGAGCGAGCGGCGGTCGGCGAGAACCTCCGCCTGCTGTACGTGGCCCTGACCCGGGCTCGGCATCGACTGCTCGTGTGGTGGTGCCGCGCGAGCTTGAGCGACCGCACGGGTCTGGCCCGCGTGCTGTTCGCCCGTGACGGCCAAGGCCGGATCGACCCGCAGCTCTTCGACGCCGAGCGGGTCGCCATCCCCCCCGATAACGAGGTACCCGACCGCCTGCGGCCCATCGTCACCGCGGCCGGAGGCACCGTGGCCACGGCGATCGTCGGGCCACCCGCCGGTCCCGTCCGCTGGGAGGGCGGCACCGGTCGGGAGACGGGCGAGCTGTCCGTGGCCACGCTCGAACGGGAGCTCGACCGGGCCCGCCGGCGATGGTCGTTCACGATGATGGCCAGGGCCTACGGCGAGTCAGGGGTCGATCCGTTCGACGACACGCTGGGCGACGCAGCCGCCGGCGACGAACCACCCGAGGACCTCACCGGCGAACCCATGCCCGCGGAGGATCTGACCCCCGACACGCCGGCCGCGAAGCCAGCACTCCCGCTCGGCGACGTCCGGGGCGGCACAGCGTTCGGCAACCTGGTGCACGACGTGCTCGAGCACACGGACTTCGCGGCCTGCGACCTGCGGGCCGAGCTCCACCAGCAGGTGGTGCGGGCGGCGCGCTGGCGAAGGACGTCCGGCGTCGACCCCGACACCCTCACGGAGGGGTTGATCTGCTCGCTGACCACCCCGCTCGGCCCGCAGCTCGACCATCGCTGCCTGCGCGACTTCGAGCGCGCCGATCGCCTCGACGAGTTGGCGTTCGAGCTGGCACTGGCCGGTCGCGGGACGGGTGCCGACGACGCCTCGATCGGGGGCTTGATCCTCCGGCACCTACCCGCCGGGCATGGTCTGCGGCCCTGGGCCGAGACGCTCGCCGATGGCGCCCTGCGGCGCCAGCTCGCTGGCCATCTCACCGGCTCGATCGACCTCGTGCTGCGGCTCAAGCGGCACGCCCAACCCGACCGGTTCGTGGTGGTCGACTACAAGACCAACGCCCTCACCCCCCGAGGGGCTTCACCCGCGCTCGAGCACTACCACCCCGACCGCCTCCCCGCCGCGATGGCCGAGCACCACTACCCGCTCCAGGCCCTGCTCTACGCCGTAGCCCTGCACCGGTACCTGCGCTGGCGAGTCCCCGGCTACGACCCGGCGATCCACCTCGGAGGGATCACCTACCTGTTCCTGCGAGGCATGGTCGGCCCGGAGACCCCGACCGCCGGCGGCGTGCCCTACGGGGTGTTCGCCTGGCAGCCACCCGCGGCCCTCATCACCGAGCTCAGCGATCTCCTGCACGGGCGCGAGGTGACGCCATGACGGCGCCCACCCCGCTCTTGAGCCCGCTGGTCACCTGCCTGGCGCCCTTTGTCGAGGCCGGCGTGCTCGACCACGCCGATGTGCACCTCGCTGAGGCCGTCGGGCGGCTGACGCCCACCACCTCACCCGAGGTCCTGCTGGCCGCCGCGTTGACCGTGCGAGCCGTCCGGCTGAACCACGTGTGCGTCGTGATCGACGAGCTGCCCGGCTCGATCGTGCTCGACGACATCGACGACCCGGTCGACCTGTCATCGCTCCCGTGGCCCTCACCCGAGCGCTGGAGCGCCGAGCTGCGCGGCAGTGACGCGGTGGCCACCGTGATCGGCGACACCTCGCCCGGCGCGGGTGCCGTCGGGGGCACGATCCGCCCCCTGGTCTTCGACGGCACCCGGCTCTACCTCGAGCGCTACTGGCGCTTCGAACAGCAGGTGGCGAACGACCTCATCACCCGGGCAGCCACCCGATCCCCGGGCGCGACCGGGGTCGGCGCGGCCGTGGTCGAGGCCCTCGACCACCTGTTCCCACCCGCGCCCGGCGACGTCGACCTCCAGCGCCGGGCGGCCGAGGTGGCGTTGACCAGCAACCTGACCGTGATCGCCGGCGGTCCCGGGACCGGCAAGACCCGCACCATCGCCCGGATGCTGGCCGTCGCCCACCAGCTCGCCGAGCAGCAGGGCCGACCCCTGGAGATCGCGCTGGCCGCCCCCACCGGGAAGGCTGCTGCCCGGATGACCGACGCGATCCGCCAGGCGATCGACGAGGCGGCCATCGGTGGCGAGCTGGCAGAGGTCCTCCGCGGTCTCGAGGCCTCGACCATCCACCGGCTCATCGGCGTTCGGGGCACGACCGCCCGCCACCACCGCCACCACCCCATACCTGCCGACGTGGTGGTGGTCGACGAGGCCTCGATGGTGTCGTTGCCGCTGATGGCCCGCCTGCTCGACGCGGTGCGTCCCGAGGCGAAGGTCGTGTTGGTGGGCGACCCCCACCAGCTCGCGAGCATCGAAGCCGGCGCCGTGCTCGCCGATCTCGTCGCCGACACGGCGGCCCGCGATCGCGGCCCGCTCGCGGGGAACGTGGTGGTGCTCGAACAGTTCCACCGGTTCGGTGCCGACTCGACCATCGCCGAGCTCGCCGAGGCGATCCGCCGGGGCGACCCCGATCGCACGATCGCCCTGCTGGCCGCTGGAGCCGACGACGTCGAGTGGATCCGACCTGATGACACCCGGGCGCTGGCTCGCCTCGAGCAGGTCGTGATCGACAACGCGATCCGGGTGGCGGGCGCGGCGATTGACGGCGACCCGGCGACCGGTCTCGCCATCGCCGAGGAGCTCAAGGTCCTGGCCGCCACCCGTCGGGGTCCGCTCGGCACCGACGACTGGCGAGCGCGCATCGAAGGGGCGCTCGCCCGCACCGACATCCGCGGCGCCGACGGGCGAACCGTCCGGTTGGGCCTCGGCGAGACCTGGTACGCCGGTCGACCGGTCATCGTCACCCGCAACGATCCGCTCCACCACCTGGTCAACGGCGACACGGGGCTGGTGATGCGCGACGACCGTGGCCGCCCGGTGGCCGCCTTCCGTTCCGCCGACGAGTGCGGGATCCGCCTGCTGCCCACCTCGCAGCTCCCTGCGGTCGAGACCTGGTGGTCGATGACCATCCACAAGAGCCAGGGATCGGAGTACCGGCACGCGGTCGTCTCGCTGCCCCGAGCCGAGTCACCGATCCTGACCCGGGAGCTGCTCTACACCGGGGTCACCCGAGCCCGGGAGCGGGTGACGGTGGTGGGCGGCGAGGACGCCATCCGCGCCGCGGTCACCCGTCGGGTCGCCCGGGCCACCGGCTTGGCGACCCGGCTCTGGAGCGCCTGACCGGCGGGCCACCGCCACGCCGAGCCTGCTGGCTCACACCCACTTACCCGGATTGAGGATGTCGTAGGGGTCGAGCGCCTGCTTGATGCGACGGGTGAGGTCCATCACGTCGCCGCCGAGCTGGCTGACCAGGTGGCGGGCCTTGAGCACCCCGATGCCGTGCTCGCCGGTCACCGTCCCGCCCAGCGCCAGCGCCACGTCCATGATCGCATCGAAAGCGGCGAGGGCTCGGCTGGCGGCATCACCGTCATCGGGATCGAACGTGACCAGCGGGTGGAAGTTGCCGTCCCCCGCGTGACCGATGACCGGGATGGAGATCCGGTGTTCCACGGCCACCGCCTCCACCTCCTCCAGCAGATCGGGGATGCGGGGCACGGGCACGCCGACGTCCTCGATCAGCACGGCACCGGTCCGCTCCACACAGGGGATCGCCATGCGCCGGGCGCCCATGAGCAGCTCGCCCTCGTCCCGGTCGTCGGTGGCGGCGAGGTAGGTGGCGCCACTGGTCTCGCAGGCCTCGGCGATCCGGTGGGCTTCGTCGCCGCCGCCGTCGGTGCGGGCCAGCAGCAGCGCTGCGGCGGTCGTGTCGAGACCCATCGGCTTGACGGCCTCGACCGCAGCGATCGCGGCGCGGTCCATCAACTCGAGCGCCGCGGGACGCACGGCGGACACGATGCGGGTCACCGCGTGGCCGGCGTCGACGAGGGAGGCGAAGCTGGCCACGACGGTCGAGGCCGGTGGGGGAAGTGGGCGCAGGCGCAGTACGGCTTCGGTGATCACCCCGAGGGTGCCCTCCGAGCCCACGAAGAGACGCTTGAGGTCGTAGCCGGCGACGTCTTTGATGGTGCGCCCCCCGAGCCGCACGGCCCGCCCGTCGGCGAGCACCACCTCGATGCCGAGCACGTAGTCGGTGGTCACCCCGTACTTGACGCAGCACAGGCCGCCGGCATTGGTGGCCAGGTTGCCGCCGATGGAGCAGATCTCGAACGATGACGGGTCGGGCGGGTACCACAGACCTTCGGCGGCGGCGGCCTGCTTGAGCTCGGCATTGCGGATGCCGGGGCCGGCGATGGCCACCATCGCGGCGGTGTCGATCGACAGGGCGCGCATCCGCTCGGTGGACAGGACGATGCAGCCGTCGACGGCCGTGGACCCGCCCGACAGGCCGGTGCCGAGACCGCGGGGCACCACCGGGACCCGGAACCGGGACGCCACCCGCATGACCGCCTGCACGTCGGCGGTGTGGCGGGCCCGCACCAGCGCCAGGGGCGTGCCGGGAGCGACGGTCGTGGCCCGGTCGGTCGTGTACCCGGCCATCACGTCGGCGTCGAGGACCACGGGCCGCTCGCCCAGCTCGGCCAGCAGCGCCGAGCGGACGTCACCGTCGCGGGAGGGATCTCGCACGTCACCATCCTCTCGTCCCGGCGCCCGGCGCGCCCGCCCGCGGCGGCTACCGTCGCCGGGGCATCGGTCGAGGAGGACGCCATGGCCCGGGTGGTGATCATCGGTGGAGGCTTCGGTGGGTTGGCGGCCGCCCACGAGCTGCGCAGCGCGCACCCCGAGCTGGAGGTGACGTTGCTCGATCGTCGCGACCACTTCTTCATGGGGTTCGCCAAGCTGTGGGACCTCGCCGGCGTTCGTCCCCTCGCTGGCGGCACCCGCTCACTGCACGCGCTCGAACGCCGGGGTGTGCGGTTCGTGCAAACCGAGGTGACGGGGATCGATCCCGCCGCTCGCCAGGTCGACACCGATGCAGGCAGCTTCGACGCCGATGCGCTGCTGATCGCCCTCGGCGCCATCCACGCGCCGGCCCACCTCTCCCTGCTCGACGCGCCCGGCGCGCACGACCTCTACGACCCCGCCGCCCTGCCCCTGATGCGCGCGGAGCTCGACTCGGTCGTCGACGGTCGGGTGCTGGTGTCGATCCTGGGCGGCCCGTTCCAGTGCCCGCCGGCCCCGTTCGAGGCGGTGCTGGCCCTCGACGAGCGACTGCGCCGTCGCGGGGTGCGCGACCGGGTGGAGGTGGCGATCTCCACCCCCCAGCCGATGACCCTTCCGGTGGCCGGGGTGGACGCGAGCCGCTACCTGGCATCGCACCTCGGCGAGCGGGGCATCCAGTTGCTGGCCGAGCATGCGGTGGACCGCGTCGACGGTGCGGGGCGGACGGTGACGTTCACGAACGGCACCTCGCTGGGCTACTCGGTGCTGCTCGGTGTGCCCGCCGCCAGTGCACCACCGGTGCTGGCCACCGCCGGGCTCATCGGTCCGTCCGGGTTCGTCGAGCCCGATCCGCGCACCTTGCGCACACGCTTCGACCGGGTCTACGCGGTCGGTGACTGCACGCACATACCCAACGCCAGCGGTGCGCTCCCCAAGGCGGGGGTGTTCGCGGCAAGCCAGGGAGCGGTGGCGGCCCGCAACATCGCCGCTGAGCTGCTCGGCGGCGAGAGCGCCCGGTTCGACGGGTACGGGCTCTGCTTCCTGGAGCTGCCGGGCCAGCGGGTGGCGTTCGTGGAGGGCGACTTCCTGGCGGAGCCACAGCCCGAGGTGACCCTCACCAGCGCGGATCACGAGCGGTACCTGCGCAAACAGGCGTTCGAGCGCGAACGCCTGGACGCCTGGCTCGGCTGAGGCGTCAGACAGGCGCCGGCCGGCCCACGCCGATGATCTCGAAGGAGGTGGAGGGATGACCCGCACGATGCGTCGGGACCTCGGAGGACCAGGAGCGCTACGGCGGTCACGAGGTCGAGGACTGACCGGGACGGCTCCGCCGGCCCCGTCAGAGGATGGTGGCTCCCCCGTCCACCGCGATGACCTGGCCGGTCACGTACGCCGTCTCCGCGCTCAGACCGTCGCCAACCGATCAGCGTCCCGGTCGACGATCACCACTCCCGCGCCGGCGCGCACCAGGCGCTCGGCGACGGCCCTGCCGATGCCGCTGGCGGCCCCGGTGACCAGGAAGTGGGTGGCGACTGAGGGCCTACCACGGATTGGCCGGGCCGGTGCGGACGGGCTGCAGGTTGGCGCACGTACGGCACCGAAGAGGTTCCCGACCGCGGCCGGAGCGACTCCTAGCTTCACCGGCTGAGCCGAGCACCGGCGGCCGATCGGCCACCGATCACCACTCGTCGCGCGGCTGCCGAGTTCCCGATACCTGCGTCAGCCAGCTCCGCGCTCGCGCACCACGCGCGTCGACTGACATCGGCCACCGCGCTACCATGCGGCCCCACGCGGAACAACCGGTTGCCCGCCGGCGCGGCGCCGGTCCTGGTGGAGGGAGTGGGTGATCGATGCGACAGCGTGCGGCGAGGACTGCGACGGCAGTGTTGCTGGTCGCGGCCACCTTGGCCCTGGTGGGTGGCGATCCGGCGCGAGCAGCCGACGGCAGGGTCGACATCGGCGACGTCGTCACCTACGACGGGGCCGTCCCGACGACGGTGCGGGTCCCGATCACGCTGTCCGCGCCGCAACCAGTCGACGTCGGGGTCACCTGGACGATCGCCGGGGGCAGCGCCATCCCCTGGGTCGACTACGTCCCGTTGGGCTCGTCCGGCACCAAGACGGTGGTCATCAAGGCCGGCAAGACCAGCGCGTACGCCACGGTGAAGCTATGGGCCACCGCGGGCGGTGAGCCGACCAAGACCCTGCAGTTGTCGATCGTGTCCGTGAGCGGCGGGGTGGCCACCGGCAGGGCGAGCTCGACCGTGACGATCCTGAGCCCGGGCACCTCCCCAGCCCCTGGCACCATCGCGGTGGGTGATGTCACGGTGATGGAGGGCAACGCATCCGGGCCCGGCGGGACCCGGGTGGCGGTGCCGATCGCCTACTTCGACCCCAACCCCTCGCCGAGTGACCAGCCGGTCACGGTCGACTACGAGCTGGTGGCTGGCTCGGCCAGCCCCGACACGGATTACCGGCCTCTCAGCAAGCCCGGGCGCGTCTCCTTCCGCACCCGCAGCGGCGGAGGAGCGGTGACGGTCTCACTGCTCCCCGACACCGTGGAAGAGTTCAGCGAGCAGTTCTCGGTCCACATCCTCTCGGTCACCGACCCGAACAACACCACCGTGCTGGCCAGGGACACCGGCACCGTCACCATCCTCAACGACGACTACCCGGTCCGCCAGTTGTGGAGCTGTGGCTACAACCAGTACGGGCAGCTCGGCATCGGCACCACCACCAACCAACCCACCCCGGTGCAGGTCGGCACGGGGAGCGACTGGCGATCGACCGCGGCGGGCACCAACCACAGCCTCGGCCTCCGAGCGGACGGCAGCCTCTGGGCCTGGGGCTGGAACAACATCGGCCAGCTCGGGCGGGGTAACACCACCAGCTCCACCACGCCAGTGCAGGTGGGCAACGACTACACGTGGACGACGGTCGCGGCCGGCACGGACTTCTCGGTGGCGCTGCGGACCGACGGCACGCTGTGGACGTGGGGGAGCAACAGCTTCGGTCAGCTCGGCCTGGGCGACACCACCAACCGCCTCATCCCCACCCAGGTGAGCTCGGGCTCGTCGAAGTGGGCCGCGGTGTCCGCCGGCAACTACCACGTGCTGGCCCTGCGTGAGGACGGCACCCTGTGGGCGTGGGGACGCAACTCCGAGGGCCAGCTCGGCCTCGGCGACACGACGCAGCACAACAGCCCGACCCAGGTGGGCACGGCCACCGACTGGGTCGCCGTCGCGGCCGGTGGCCTGCACTCGGTGGGACAACGTGCCGACGGCTCGCTGTGGTCGTGGGGGAACAACCTCTCCGGGCAGCTCGGCCTCGGCGACACCACCCAGCGCAACAGTCCCACGCAGGTCAGCCCGTCGGTGACGACCTGGACGAAGGTGGCCGCAGGCGGGTTCCACGTGCTGGCACTGCGCGCCGACGGCACCCTGTGGGTGTGGGGTCGCAACAACTTCGGTCAACTCGGCCTCGGTGACACCACCAACCGCACCACGCCCACCCAGCTGGGTACCGCCACCGACTGGGTGGAGGTGTCGGCGGGCGAGTTCGACTCGCTGGCACGACGCACCGGCGGCACCCTGTGGGCGTGGGGGGGCCAGAGCGGCTTCGGGTCGCTGTGCACCGGCGACGGCTCCGACCACTCGAGCCCGGTCCAGGTCGGCACCGCGACCTGGCTCAGCGTCGACGCAGGCTCCTACCACACCCTGCTCCTGCGCTCGCCCTGAGCCGACATCTGCGCCACCCACCCCCGAGAGCTCGCATCACGTCGCTCCAGCCCCTTCCACCAGCGCGCCCACGCACACTCGGTGCCCGAGCCGGGCCCTGGCCACGCCACCATCCTGAGGAGCTCGTCGTAGGTCACGATCTGCGAGGGGGCCTTGGTGGCTGACGCCGCCCTGGCGGGTCTCAGCCTCGCGCACGGGCTCATCGTGGTGAGCGCCGACAGCGACTTCGCCAGGTTCCGGTCTCCGCTGGATCAACCCCATCACCGGAGAACCTCCCGGACGGTCTCGTCCCGGCTCTCCTCGTAGTCACGGCTGTCCCCTACCTGATCAGGTGGAGCGGTGCACTCGGTGCGCCGCTCGAGATCAGGCAGGCCGTGACGAGGGGGGCGCGCACCCGATGGAGCCGAGCTGGCAGCAGGGTGGAGGCGACGACTTGTCACCCATCGCGGGGTTGCTGGCGGGGATCCTCGCCATAGCGGTGGTGATCCTGTCGGGCTGGATGACGATCGTGGCCTTCGTCGGGGGCACGATGCCGATCCTCGGGTGGGAGACCGAGGGGGGTCTCGGGACCGGCCTGCTCTGGTTGCTGTTCGTGGACCCGATCGTGATCACTGTCATGATCTGGCTCAGCACGGCGGTGACGCTCGCTGTGGATCGGCTGGCGAAGCAAGCGGGCAGCTCCGGTGGCTCAGGGCCGGATCGCGGCGAGGGCTCCGACCGATGGTGAGGTCGCGTCACGGTGACGCCGTACTAATGAGCATGCGACTGATCAGCATCATCCGCACCGTCGGGCGGCCAGGTGTTCGACCTCCTCGGCGAGGCCTTCCGGGGCCGGACGCTGCGCGACCTGCTGATCGAAGCGATCCGCTACGGGGACCGGCCGGAGGTGCGGGCCCGCCTCGACCAGGTGATCGACGAGCGCGTCGGCGAGGGCCTGGCCGAGCTGGTGGCCAAGGAAGGGCTCATGGCCGAGCTGATGAGCGTCGCCGACGTGGAGCGCATCCGCCTGCAGATGGAAGAGGCGAACGCCCGCCGGCTACAGCCCCATTTCGTCCGCTCGTTCTTCCTGGAGGCGTTCTCCCAGCTCGGCGGCGTGGCTCGCGAGCGGGAGCCGGGCCGCTACGAGCTGACCAGGGTGCCCACCGACATCCGGGCCCGTGACCGCATCATCGGGGTGGGCTACCCGGTGCTCCCCCGCTACGAGCGGGTCTGCTTCGACAAGTCGGCGGTCACGGTGGAGGGCACGCCGATGGCCGAGCTGGTCGCGCCGGGGCACCCGCTGCTCGACGCCACCATCGACGTGCTCGTGGAACGCCACGGCAATCTCCTCAGGCAAGGAGCGGTGCTCGTCGATGACACGGACCCCGGGGAGACCCCTCACGTGCTGCTGTACCTGGAGCACGCGATCCGCGATGCCCGCACCGATGCGCACGGCAAGCCGCAGGTGGTGTCACGACGGTTCGAGTTCGCCGAGGTCACACCTGACGGCTCGACCCGTGTGGCTGGCGTGGCCCCTCACCTCGACACCCGCCCGGCGACCGAAACCGAGCTGGCGTTGCTGGAGCCGCTCCTCGCCCAGGACTGGCTGCACGGGGATGTCGAGAAGCGGGGCACGAGCGCGGCGATCGCCGAGGCGGTGCCGGCGCATCTGGCTCAGGTCCGGGCGCACACCATGGCCCGGGTGCACAAGACCCGAGCTGCGGTGAGAGAGCGTCTCACCCGAGAGATCACCTACTGGGATCACCGGGCGGTGGAGCTGCGCGAGCAGGCGGATGCCGGCAAGCAACCGAAGATGAACCCCGAACGGGCACAAGCGCGAGCCAACGCCCTCGAGGAGCGCCTGAGGCGGCGCCTCGACGACCTCGACAAGCAGGAGCAGCTCTCGGCGCTCCCGCCGGTGGTGGTCGGCGGCGCGCTGGTGGTCCCGGCGGGGCTCCTGGATCGTCTGAGCGGCCGGCGCCGCGATTCCGCGGCCGAGCACGCCCGTAGCGTGGAAGCGGTCGAGCGCGCCGCGGTCGAGGCGGTGATGGCCGCCGAGCGAGCTCTGGGACGTGAGCCCGAGGAGATGCCCCGCAACAACCCGGGCTACGACATCCGGTCCCGCACACCGGACGGCCACTGGATCTTCATCGAGGTGAAAGGTCGTCTGGCCGGTGCGGGGACGGTGACGGTCACCCGGACCGAGATCCTCTTCGGACTCAACGCGGACGCCGCTCATCGACTGGCGCTCGTCGAGGTCGGATCCGACGGGCGCACCGAGGTGCGGTACCTCACGGCTGCGTTCGCCGGCATGGAAGGCCGGGTGCACTTCGCCGAGACGGCGGTGACCTTCGACTGGGCGAAGCTGTGGGAACGGGGAGGCGACCCGCGATGACGTTGCTGTACCGCGCGATCTGGCAGGACGATCGCGACGCGCTGATCGACGAGGCGGAGCGGGTCTTCGCCGGCTGGCTGCAGGAGAAGCGCGTCGACGTGGCGCTCCCCGACGAGGGAGCGGCTGAGGGGACCGGTGAGAACGGCCCGGTGGAGCTGTTGGTCCGTCGAGCTCTCGCCGGCGACGTGGAGGCGGTCCAGTTCGAGCTGGCCGAGGAACGCCCGCGATTCGGCGAGCGCTGGACCACCCGGTTGACGGCGATCGATGGCGGCGAGGGCGAGCGTTGGCTGTGGGTCGACTTGGAGCGGGTGGCTGACGTGGAGTCGGTCCGCCCCCCGCTGGCGGCCCCCCGCCTGGTGCGGGCTCTGCTCGCGGACGGGGTCGACGCCCGGGTCGACCAGGTGCGGATCTCGGCCACCCCGCAGCGGCTCGGCCCCGTCGGTCTGGCCGGGCTGATCCGCAACCAGCAGCGGACCCTGCCGCTGGTCGTGTTCTCCGAGGAGCCGGCCGGCTACACCCCGACCCTGCGTCGGGCCGAGGAGACTGCCGCCCGCCTCGCCGCCGCCGTGCAGGTGGTGCTGCTGCGGGGACCGGATACCGAGGCGTTCAACGAGCTCATCGGCGAGGGACTCGGGGTGTGGGGCGGCGCGGCGCGGGTGTACCTGCCCAACGCCGGCCCGGGTGGGCTGCGACCCGACCGGCACCGCTACGTGCGCCTCGAACAGATGGCAGGCGACCCGGTGCGGGCCACGAAGATCCTGTCCACGATGCTGGCGCAGACCATCACCGCCCGGCGCCCCCCGGCGGTCTACGAGCGGGTGCGCCGGGAGCTGCGCCTCGGCCGGTCCCGCAGCGACGCTGAGCTGCTGGCGCTGGCCGAGGCGGAGATCGCCCGGCTCACCGACGAGCGCAACAGTCTGAAGAACGAGCTGCGTGATCTCGAGGATGACCTGCTCGACACCCAGGCCGACCTCGAGGAGGCGGTGGTCGAGGCGTCCCGCCTGCGGAACCAACTGCAGGTGATGCTCGCCGCCGGGCTGGGCGGCGCCGGCGGGCCGGGAGCAGCCGGGGTCACGGGTGGGGATGCGACCGCCGAGGAGGAGGTGGCCGAGCTGGCGTGCGAGGCCGGCAGCATCTCCGAGGCCCTCGAGCTGGCCCGAGAGCGGCTGACCGGCGTGGTCATCCCGCCCGGGGTGGAGCGCGACGTGGACGACCTCGACAGCCACATCAACGCCTCGGCCTGGGGGGAGCTGACCTGGCGGGGGCTGCGGGCGCTGCACCGCTACGCCGAGGCCCGCTTCGACGGGAACTTCCGGCAGTGGTGCGAGCAGAGCAGGGACCCGTGGGTGTGGCCGGCGAGCCAGAAGAAGCTGGCGCTGCGTGAGTCCGAGATGGTGGAGAGCAACGCCCGGTTCGCCGAGCAGCGCCGGTTCCCGGTGGACCCCCGGGTCGACCCCAGCGGGTCGATCGTGATGTGGGCGCACCTCAAGATCGCCGAGGGCGGCGGACCGATGGCCCCTCGGGTCTACTTCCACGACGACACGAGGGGCGAGACGGGCAAGGTGCACGTGGGCTTCGTCGGCCCGCACCGCTACACGGAGAACACCCGGACGAACTGACCGGCGGCCGGGTCGCGCACTGCGAGCGGGGTCGTGATGGTCGAGAGGCGGTGCGGCGCGTACGCTGAACGGGGTGACCCCACGTCCGGCGGCCGTCGCCCGTCCCGAGCAGAACCTCGTTGCCTGGTTGCGCACGACGACCTTCGGCTCCCTGCGCCCCGTCGAGGTGCAGGTGCGCCGGGACCTCGACGCCGACGGCCGGGAGGCGTGGTTCTTCGAGGTGACGCTTCCGAACCCTCCGGAAGGCGAGGACACCTGGCCGATCACCGACCTCAACGAGCTGCAACGGGCACTGCGTGACCAGGCGACGAAGGAGGGGCTGGCTTGGCCGTGGTACGTGCGGTTCAGGCCGGAGATCGACGACCTCGAACCCGAGGAGCCCGAGAACGGAAGCTGATGCAGCGGGACATCAGACCGGACCGGCTCATCAGGCTGGCCGAGGAGTTGGGTGGGGTCGGGGCCGGGCGCGGTCAGCCACGGAACACGAACCTCCGCCGCAGCGTCTCGACGGCGTACTACGCGCTCTTCCACCGCCTGACGATCGCCACTGCGCGAGCGGCGCTGCCGGACGCACCGACCGAGGAGATCTACGGCTTCGCCAGGCACGTCTCGCACGCATCGATCAAGCAAGTCTGCGCGTACATCGCTGGCGAGAGGCCGCCGAGACACCTCGAGGGGCTGGTCGAGCGTCTCCAGAGCAACCCTGAGGTCTCCGACGTCGCGAGCGCTTTCGTGAGCCTCCAGCAGCAACGTGAAGACGCGGACTACGACCACCTCGCGGACTTCACCCGTGCCGGAGTGCTGAGCGCCGTCGGGCAGGCGAGACAGGCGATCTCGACCGTGGATCGGCTCGAGCAAACTCGCAACGCGGATCTCCGGGCGTTCCTCGGGCTGGTGCTGCTGCGCACCTCCACGAATCGTTGAGTGCACCGCGTGATGCCCGACCGTTCGCGGACCCTGTGGGCTCCAGGGCGCGTACTCGGTTGCGCTCACAGGTGTCCGCGCACCTCGGGCACCGTCAAGAGATCTTGCGGGTCGAGTAGCCACCGTAAAGCAAACCAGGGTTTCCTTTACGGTCGGGTAGGGTTCCCACCCCGGCCTCCTCGGCGCGCTGATCTCTGACGTGATCGACCTCTGGTGCCCCATCAGCTGCCGACCCCCGTCTCGCCGACGCCGCACGCGCACGGGGCGCTGCTCACGAGCGAGAGCCGTAGCCCGGGCGCTCAGGGTCGAGCGCGTCTAGCTTTCGGGCCGATCAGATCCGGGAGCGGGCGAGGGGAGGGCCATGACGGAGGACACCTACCGCAAGGAGCTGATCGAGGTGGCGTTGCCGCTCGACGCCGATCGACGACCGCACCATGAAGAACGTTGACCGGGGGCACCTCCGGCGCGCCCTTCCCGAACTGTTCATGGATCCGCGGCCCATCGACGCGAATCCGTGAACAGAACCGGGCTGGGTGGGCCGGCACGCGCGAATCACAACGCTGAAACTTGTCCCTGCTCCTCCGCAGAATCCAGGAAGCCCTCGGGGTGAGGGTCATCGGTGGGCCGCCGGCCCCCTGGGAGGAAGGAGCGTGATGGAACGAGACGAGAGAGCACTGCTGGAGCGGCTCATGGCCGCCATGGCCGCTGGCGATGCCGCAGCCCTCTTCAACTTCGTACCGCAGTTCGGCGGAGCGCTCGCCCGCGCCGTGCGAGAGGTCCTGCGCGAGTTCGGCCGGGTCGATCTCCTCGCCGACCGCGACGAGATCGACGGCCTGGTGCAGGAGGCGGCCTTCGTGATCTTCGAGCGGGCCGGCGGGTGGAACCCGGCGGGCACCCCGCCATGGGTGTGGGCGAAGCGGGCGATCCGAGCCGCGGTCGTGCGAGCGATCGGACATCCGACCACCGATCTCGATCTCTGCCAGCTCGACGGCGTCGATCGGCCGTGGTCGCTCGCAGCGCAAGCCACCACCGACATCGACCGTGCCGCGCTGCGTGCACGCCACGCTGACTTCGCCCTGTTCTGCGAGGCGGTCGAACGGGTTGGTTCCCCTCGCGATCAGGCCGTCTACCACGAGTACCTAGCGCAGCAGTCGAACGGCGACCGCAGCCCGGCCACCACCGTCGCCACCCAGTTCGAGCTCAGACCTGATCACGTCCGCCAGATCGTGCACCGGATGCGCGCCCGTCTCCGGCGGCTCATCACCACCGATGACCGCTACCGTGACCTCGACGGGCGAGGATGGCTCGCTGCATGAGCACCACCACCACGATGCGACCGGAGACCTGGCCGACCGATGTCACCCGCCTCTGCGAACGGCTCGCGGAACGGCTCGCCGAGCAAGGAGCTCCCTTCCCGGTCGCGGGGGCCGTTGCGCTGGCCGTTCGCGGTGGAGCGGGCGTCGATCGCAGCCAGTTCGCCGGCGAGCTCGGCCTCGATCCGCACGAGCTGGCGCGCGCCGAGCGAGGCGAGCTCCCCTTCGAGCAGCTCCCCGAGGTCATCCGGCTGATGGCGAGCACCGACGCCCGCTTGGACCTCGACCGGCTGCTCGGCCACTGAGGCCAGAGAGGTCGGCCGGTCAACCAGGATCACGCCGAGCGGCTGGCCAGGAAGGTCGCCACCTGCTCGACGTAGGCGCCGAGACCATCGAGCACCTCCGGCACCGCTCGGGCCACGAGCTCGAGCGAGATGTCCACGTACCGGTGCACGAGGACGTTCCGCAGCCCAGCCGCCGGCGCGAGCTGCTCAGCCAGCTCGACCGGGAGCACGCCGGCGGTTCCCATGGCGAGGAACGACTCGCGCCCCGTCGCCGGTGCCCGCCCCGAGAGCGCGACGGCGACATGGGCGTTGATGTCGATCGCCAGGTCCACCGCCACCTGCAGGAGGCGCTCCGCCGCCGCACGCTCGAGCGGCGCCGTCTCCAGTCGTGCCGCGGTCACGCCCCGCAGGGCGGTGAGCTCATCGAGGGTGTCGCGCAGGAGGCGGAGGCGGCGAGCGATCACATCGGTGTCGAGCCGGGGCACGTTCACCGCATCGCCTCCACGTCGAGCCGCCGGAGCCACTCGGTGTCCCGGCGCTCGGCCAGCGCGGCCATCTGCTCGGTGGCGAACACCCCCGGCGCGTGCTGGAACAGTGGTGTGCCGGTGAGCGCCTCGCTCCGCAACACCGGGTCCGCGCCGTCGAGGATCGCGAGGTCGATGCGGTCGTAGCCGGAGAGCGCGACCAGCCCGTCGATCAACTCCAACACCCGAGGGCTCCCGAGGAAGCCCGCGGCGATGTCGAGGTCGTTCGCCTCGCCTCCGCCCGACGCGGCACTGCCGAACGCGGCGAGCACCCTCACCCCGAGCCGCTCGCAGAGCTCGTCGAGGCGGCCATCACCGGCGGCAGCCAGCAACCGATCGAGCGCGGCCCGGGCATCTGGCACAGCCACCTCCCGGAGCGTAGCGGCACGCCGGTCAGGCGTCGCGGAAGCCGATGAGGCGATGGCTGTTGTCGCAATACGGCATGTTCTCGCTGGCCCCGCATCGGCACAGCGCGACCCGGTACTCCTCGGCGAGGGTCTCCCCATCGGCGCGCTGCAACCGGGCTCGGCCACGCACGAACAGCGGACCGTTCGGTCTCACCTCGGCCGTCGCCGGTTCGTCCGGCTGCTCGTCGGCGATCGCCAAGCCTTCGTAGCGAGCGCGCCGGTGGGACAAGCCCGGATGGTCGCGGCGATCTCCTCCGCCTCGGCCCCCGACAGGTCGATCCAGGGACGGGCACCGACGTCGAACACCTCCGGCAACCGCCGCAAGCAGATGGCGGTGTGGATGCAACGGGTGGCGTCCCAGAGCACCCGGATGTGGGCGTTCTCGCAGGCGCGGGTCACGTCGCGGGTCCGCGGCTCGCCGGCCTGACGAGGATCATCTGCCGTCATCGAGGGCCTCCGGTCTCCTCCTCGTCGATCGCCGCCAGGACCCGTTCGGCCACCGAGGCGATCGTGTCGAGCTCCCGCCTGGTGAGCCGATCCACGAACAATCGCCGCACCGCAGCGACGTGCCCTGGTGCGGCGGCTTCGATCTCTCGCCGCCCTCGCGGGGTGACCACGACCCACCAGCCTCGGCGATCGGCCTCACATCGCCGCTTGGTCACCGATCCGCGACGTTGCATGCGAGCCACATGATGGGAGAGCCGGCTCTGCTCCCAGCCGAGCACCCGAGCGAGGTCCACCAGCCGCATGCGCCCCTCGGGCTCATCGGTGAGTGCCACGAGCACCACGTAGTCCTGGTAGGACATGCCCGCTTCCTCGGCGAGCTGGTGGGCGAGCGCGGCGGTCAAGCGCATCTGCATGAGCTGCAACGACCGCCAGGCGCGCGCTTCGTGTTCATCCAGCCATCGCACCTCGCCCACGGAGTCACCCTAGTGCCGGGAATAGATGACATCTCAACCAGATTGAATGACATGTCAATATCTCACTCGCACGAGGAGGAACACGACCGATGCAGACACCGACGATCCCCTCCGAGTTGACCGGCACCTACCGCTTGGATCCCGCCCACAGCAGGGTCGGGTTCGTGGCCCGCCACGCGATGATCACCAAGGTCCGCGGCTCGTTCGACCGGGTCGAGGGCACCGGTTACTTCGATGCCAGCTCCCCCACGAGCTCCCATCTCGAGGTGCGGATCGACGCCGGCAGCGTCAACACCCGCAACGACGACCGCGACGCCCACCTGCGCAGCCCGGACTTCCTCGACGTCGATCACTACCCGGAGATCCGCTTCGTGTCGACCTCGGTCGAGCAGGTCGAACCTGACCGGTACCGCGTCAGCGGTGACCTGACGATCCGGGACGTCACCCGGCCCATCACCATCGAGCTCGCCTACACCGGCACTGCGGTCGACCCGTGGGGCAACCAGCGGATCGGCTTCGAGGGTCACGGCGTGCTCAACCGCAAGGATTGGGGCCTGACCTGGAACACCGTCCTGGAAGCGGGTGGGGTGCTCGTGAGTGAGAAGGTCGACCTCGAGGTCGAGGTCTCCGCGATCCGCCTCCCGGACGAGAGCTGACCGGCACCACGAGGAGACCGGCGGTCTGCGCCGGCGGGCCGCTCGCCGCCACCGCCGTGGCGTACCACGGTCCGCTGGCGCCGATCCGACCTCCCACCTCGGCCCGCCGGTACCGATCAGACCTCGAGCTCCCCTGCGAGGTACCGGCGGGCGACATCCACCGCCGCGGCGACGATGACCGGCCCGAGGTCCTTCGCGAACTGGGTGTGGCTCCTCGTGTCGAGCCAGGCCGCGTAAGTGGCCATCCGCAAGGCGAACAGCAACGGCAAGCGGGCGAGGTCGTCCTCGTCGAGCGGGCGGACCTCGCGGTAGCCGTCCACCAGCGCGTCCCGCAGCGACGGGTAGTCCTCTCGGGTGGCGATCGACACCAGCGCCGGGGTCAGATCCCACGCGAACCAGCTCTCGCCGCAGTCGTCGAAGTCGAGCAGCGTGAGCCGATCACCGTCGACCAGCAGGTTCTCGGCCAGGAAGTCGTTGTGGATCAGCCCGTAGCGCTCCGGGTCGCGAGGGAGCCGCGCCAGCTCGGCCGTCGCCCGGGCACGCAGTTCCTCCATCACCGCCCGGTCATCGGCCGCCATCCCCTCCAACGCCCAGAACCGTCCCCACACCGCTCGCTCGCCGAGCAGACCATCGACGTCCCAGGTGATGGTGCTGAAGCCCGCCGGGCGCCGCCAGGTGCGGACCTGCTCGTGCAGCCCGGCCGCCAGCGCACCGATGCGGTGGTACCAGTGAGCCAGCTCGTCCCCACTCGCAGCCTGCAGGCGCGAGGAGAGCTGCTCGCCGCCGACCCATTCCAGCACCGAGACCTGCCGGGCCTCGGGCACGGGAGGCCGAGTGGCGACCGTGAACACGTCACCTGCCCGGGTGTCCACCACGTCCGCGGTCTCCACCACCCCCTGCGTCCTCAGGGCGCGCATCCACGCCACCTGGGAGCGGAGCTGGTCGTCGGTGTGGTACCCGGCGCGGTGCACCCGGCCCACGAACCGGCCCCGGTCGGTGCACACCTCGAACACCGCGTTCTCCCGCTCCGCGAGCAGCTCGACCGATTCCAGGGCACCGAGATCCCACGCCTCCAGGGCGTCGATCAGCAGTGCCCGTAGTGCGTCGACCTGCTGCTCGGACGGCAGGTCGTAGAAGCCGCTCACGCCGGCGTCCTTCCGGCCGCGACCTCGTCGCTGGCCGCAGCCAGGGCCCGCTCGAACCGCTCGAGGGACTCGGCGACGAACGCCTCGTCGACGAGCAGGCCGGGCTTCCACTGCAACGCCGAGAGGTCGAACCCGCAGAACATCGCCCACACCCCGGCCTCGAACAGGTGGCGGGCCATCGTGATCCCGCCCCAGGGATGGTCGAAGCGCAGCGCCATCACCACCCCTCGGCGCCGGACCTCGGCCAGGAACGGGTACCCGCGCTGCAGGTCGGCGAAGCCTCGGCCGTAGGCCTCGCTCACCGCGGTGACGTTGGCGAGGGTCGCCGGGTCCGCCGAGAGCTCCAGGGCCCGGCGGGCCACCACCGCCCCCAGCTCGGAGCCACCGAAGGTCGACACGTAGGCCCACCCGTCCTCGTGCATCCAGCCTGCGGCGCGCTCCTGGAGCAGCACCGCCGCCACCGGGTACAGCCCCCCGGAGAGACCCTTCCCGGTGACCAGGATGTCGGGGACGACCCCGAAGCCCTCGATGGCCCACAGCCCTCCGGTTCGCCCGAGCCCGGTCTGCACCTCGTCGGCGACGAGCATCGTGCCGTGCCGGTCGCACAGCTCTCGCAGGCCTGTGAGATAGCCGTCGCTCGGCATCAGGAACCCCGCGGTGGCAGGCAGCACCTCGCACAGGAACGCCGCGACGTCGTTCCCCGCCAGCGCCGCCTCGGCCGCATCGAGGTCGTCGAACGGCACCACCGCGAAGTCACTGCTCTCACTGTGGAACAGCCGCGCTGCCCGGTCGTCGCCCGCCGCACCCGACAGCCCGCTGCGGCCGTGGAACGCGCCGTCGTATGCGACGACTCGGCGCCGACCCGTGGCGTGGCGGGCGGAGCGGATGGCGACATCGATCGCCTCGCTGCCGCTGGGGCACAGCACGACCTTGCGCAGCGCACCCGCCGGTGACGCGTCCGCCAGCGCCTCGGCCAGCAGGCTGCGCGGTTCGGAGGGAAAGTGGTGGTTGCCGATGTCGTAGCGCTCCAGCCCCTCGATCAACGCCGCCACGAGCGCCGGATGGCGGTGTCCCAGGTTGAACGTGCCCCCGTTGAGGTGCAGATCCAGCAGCTCCCGACCGTCGAGGTCCCAGAGCCGGTAGCCCTCCCGACGGTCGATGACGAACGACACGCCCATCCGGTCGAAGGACTCGACCCGGTGCGGCATGAGGTAGCGATGCGATCGCCGCAACGTCGCCGCCTTGATCGCACCGGTGCCCGGAGGCGGTTCGTAACCCATCGCGCTCCTCGGTGCTCAGCGCCGGCCTACCGGGGGCGAGTGTACGACCGCCCCGCGCCGCGATCGAACGCGGCCCACCCCGCAGGGGGCCGCGCTCGATCGCGCTACCGGCTGGGCGCCGGCGTGCGGAGATCGATCTCGGTGGGGCGCGTGCGATCCCGCATCTCGTGGCCGTGGGCGGTGAGGGCCCAGATCACGATCACCCCCAGGGCCATCACCGTGATCGACCAGATCGGATACGCAGGCAGGAAGAGGAAGTTGGCGACGATGCTCGATGCCGCGAGGACCACACCGACGATGCGGGCGAGGAGGTTCCCGGTCAGCACGCCGAGGCCGGCGAGGAACATGACCGCGCCGATCACCAGGTGGACCCAGCCCCACGCCGTCATGTCGATGTAGAGGCTGCCCCGGTTGGTCCACACGATCCAGTCGTCGTTCACGATGGCGATGAACCCGGAGAGGCCCTGGAGCGTGCCGGCGATCATCATGATGGTGGCGGCGAAGACGTTCCACCCCATCCAGCCGGTGAACTCATCGTACTCCTCGACCACCCGGGGAGCCGCCTCGGGCCTCACCGTGGCCGCCGCCTGCTCTGCTCTGACTTCAGCCATCTCCGGCTCCTTTCGTCCGACGGGAGAGCCACGTTGCTCCCTACCCCGCGGGCGCGCATCCCGAGACCGCGCGTGAGCGTCGCGGCACCGTTGCGGACGCGCTGGGCGGAAGGGCTTCGACGGAGCGTGATCCTGATGGGTGACAGTCAGGGACCCCTCCCGACCGAGCAGCCCCGGTAGCTCAGCAGCGGCGCCGCTGATGCTCGTGGGTGCGCCGTTCCGCGCCGGTCGGTGGCACGCCGCTGCCGTCGAGCTCGCGGCACGCCTCCTCCAGGTGGGCCATCAGGATGTCCACCTTGTCGCGGCTCATGTCGTTGCGGACCACCACTCGCAACACCGTCACGTGATGCGCGTTCGGGGGCAGCGCGTACGCGGGGACGATCCAGCCGTGCTGGCGGAGACGATCCGAGAGGTGGAACTCGTCGAACTCGTGACCCGGCGCCAACCGGAAGGTGACCACCGGCTCGGCCACCCCGGGGTTGAGGACCTGGAAACGACCGGTGGCCGCGAGCCGCTCGTTCAGGTACCGGGCGTTGGCCAGCATGGTCTCGACGATCGCGGTGTACCCGCGCCGACCGAGTCGCACGAAGTTGTAGTACTGCGCCTGGATCATGGCGCTGCTGCGCGAGAAGTTGAAGGTGAAGGTCGGTTGCTCGCTGCCGAGGTAGTTCACGTTGAACACCAGATCGGACGGCAGGCGTGAACGGTCGCGGAACACCAACCAGCCCACCCCGGGGTAGACCAGCCCGTACTTGTGACCCGAGGCGTTGATGGAGGCCACCTGCTCGAGACGGAAGTCCCACCGCTCGTCGGGGCGGCTGAACGGCGCGATGAAGCCCCCACTGGCCGCGTCGACGTGGATGGGGATGTCCCAGCCGCGCGTTGCCTTCAGGTCGAGGAGCAGGTCGTTCATCTCGCTGATCGGGTCGTTCTCGCCGATGAAGGTCGTGCCCAGCACCGCGCCGACCGCGATGGTGTTCTCGTCCACCAGCTCGGCGACATCGTCGGGGTGGAGCACGAAGTGGTCGGCACGGAGAGGGATCTTCCGCATCTCCACGTCGAAGTAGCGGGCGAACTTGTCCCAGACGATGTGTGTCTCGGCTCCGTACACCACGTTCGGCCGGTCGGCGGGCCTACCCTCGGCCTGCCGGCGGTTCCGCCAGTGGAACTTCGCCGCCAGCAGACCGAGCATGATCGCCTCGGAGCTGCCGATGGTCGCCACCCCGACCGCGTCGTCCAGTGACGGCGCGTGCCAGAGATCGGCGAGCATCCGAGCACAGATCGTCTCGATCCGCTCCGCGATCGGGTACTCCTCGTGGTCGATGTGGTTGGTGCTCATCGCCTCGTGGATGAGCTGCTCGGCTTCTGGCTCCATCCACGTGGTGACGAACGATGCGAGGTTCATCGACGGCTGCCCATCGACCCGCAGCCCGAGGTGGATCAGCTCGTACGCATCTCGGGCATCCATGCCCTCGTCGGGGAAACGATCGCGGGGTAGCGGTTGCGCGAAGTAGCGCGTGCCGGGGACACCGTCCGTACCGCCTTCGGGTACAACCATCGTCATTCCTCGCGTCCGTCGGGGTCACGCCGCTCGACCCATCGGGATCTC
Organism: Rhabdothermincola sediminis; assembly: GCF_014805525.1. Lineage (NCBI taxonomy): Bacteria > Bacillati > Actinomycetota > Acidimicrobiia > Acidimicrobiales > Iamiaceae > Rhabdothermincola > Rhabdothermincola sediminis. The sequence continues at coordinate 27,752 of NZ_JACFSZ010000019.1, forward strand.
CCGCTCGGGCGCCGGTAGCGTACCTCCCGCAACCATGCGGACCGCTCGTCACTCGACCCTGGTACCTCCTCGATGGGAAGCGCATCGCTCGACGAACGACGTGAGATGGGGCGCGCCGCCCGGGCGGTCGCGCCGCGTTCTTCGCACGCCGAGTGGGTCACCCGGGACGGTCGGACCGACCCGATCGCCGTCATCGACGGGCAGAACCACTCCCGGCTCGCGTTCCTGGTGCCGGTACGCCACCAGCGCATGGGGGCCAACCCCTTCGCCTTCTACCGGGGCGCGGCGGCGATCATGGCCGGCGATCTGGCCTCGACCCCGGCGAGCGGTCTCACCGTGCAGCTCGGCGGCGACGCGCACCTGTCCAACTTCGGTGCGTATGCCTCACCCGAACGCCACCTCGTCGTCGATGCGAACGACTTCGACGAGACGCTCCGTGGCCCGTGGGAGTGGGATCTGAAACGTCTGGCGACCAGCTTCACCATCGCCGGGCAGTACCTCGGCTTACCGGCCGAGGTCACCAGGCGAGCCACCGCCCGGGTGACCCGGTCCTACCGCCAGGCGATGGCCGAGTACGCGGAGATGGGGTTCCTCGACCTGTGGTACCAGACGCTGCGGGTGGAGGACCTGACCACCACCGCTGGTGTGACCGCGGAAGAGCTCGCCATGCGGATCGAGCGCTTCCAGCGGCGGGCGATGCACCGGACGAGCCTGCAGGCGGTCGGCAAGCTCACCGAGATCGTCGACGGCCAGCCTCGCATCGCTCACCGGCCACCGGTGCTGTTCTCGTTGCGTGACGCGCCGCTGGGCTACGACCAGGACGTCCTGCGTGAGGTCACCCTGTCCGCGTTCGCCGACTACCTCGACACCCTCGACGATGCTCGCCATCACCTCGTCGCCCGCTACGAGGTGATGGACATCGGGGTGAAGGTGGTCGGGGTGGGCAGCGTGGGCACCCGCTGCCTGATCCTCCTGCTGCGCGGCCGCGACGAGCACGATCCGCTCCTGCTACAAGCCAAGGAGGCTGGTCCGTCGGTGCTCGAGGCCCACCTGGACCCGAGCCCCTACCCCAACCACGGTCAACGGGTCGTGGAGGGGCAGCGGCTGGTACAAGCGCAGTCCGACCCCTTCCTGGGCTGGACCTCCGAGCACATCGGGGGCCACCACTACTACGTGCGCCAGCTCAGGGACTGGAAGGGAACGGTCGACATCGAGGGCACGACGCCCGACCAGCTGAGCTTCTACGCGCACCTGTGCGGGCGCATCCTCGCCCGGGGGCATGCCCGCTCCGGTGATCCGGTGGCGATCAGCTCGTATCTCGGGAGAGGCGCCACGTTCGACCAGGCGATCACCGCCTTCGCCGAGGCCTACGCCGCGCAGAACCTCGAGGATTACGAGCGGTTCCGCGAGGCCATCGCCTCGGGCCGCCTGCCGGTGACCGTCGAGACGACGGATCTCGGTGGATCGCGATGACCGATTGCCCCGGACATCAGCAGCCACTTCCACCTGCGAGTTCTGGCCGATCGCTACGAGGGGGGCGGCGGCGACGACAGCTCCCCCGGGGAGGTCCAGGAGTGGAGCACCTGGCGGTAGTTCGCCCGCTCGAACGCCGACGGATCGGCGCTGGCGGCGTAGCTCATGCTTCCCCGCAACTGCCCGACGCTCGCGTACCCGTGGTCGTCGAGCCAGCGGCGCAGCTCACCGATCACGGTCGACACATGACCCGGTCCGTGTCGCAACACCGCCGAGGTCATCATTGCGACGTCCGCCCCGGCGGCGACGGCCTTGGCCACGTCCTGCCCCGAGCAGATCCCGCTGCTCGCGGCGAGCGAGGTGTCCGGCAGGAGCGGTCGGAGAATCGCGATCCATCGCAACGGCAGGCGCAGCTCCCAGCGGGACGAGAGCTCCACCCGGGGCACCACGTCCAGCGCCTCGAGATCGATGTCGGGCTGGTAGAAGCGGTTGAACAGCACCAGCCCGTCCGCCCCGGCTCCCACCACCTGGCGAGCCATGTGAGCCATGGACGAGAAGTACGGGCTGAGCTTCACCGCCAGCGGCACCTCCACGGCGCGGCGGACGTCGGCCACCACCCCGAGCAGCTCGGCCTCGACCTCAACCCCGGAGCGTTCGGGATCAGCGGCCACCGTGTAGAGGTTGAGCTCGATGGCGTCGGCCCCCGCGCTCGCCAGCCGGCCGGCGTGGCGGACCCACCCGCCCCTGGTGTCCGCATTGAGGCTGGCGACGATCGGGACCGTGACCGCGCCCTTCAGCTCGGCGAGGCAGGCCACGTACCGGTCGGCCGCGTTGACCAGCTCCGGGACGGAGGGGAAGTAGGTGGCGGCCTCGGAGAAGTGCTCGGCGCCGGCCTCCAGCGCCCGGGTGAGCTCGAGCTCTTCCTGGAGGATCTCCTCCTCGAACAGCGACGGCATCACCACCGCCGACGCACCGGCGTCGACGAGTGCTCGCACCGTCTCCACGTCACCGGTGAGCGGGCTTGCCGAGGCGACGACCGGCGACGACAGCTCCAGCCCCAGATAGCGGGTCGCCAGATCCGCGCTCACTGCTCCATCTCCTCGTCACGCTCCTCGTCATGCTCCACGTCATGCTTCTCATGACCGCTGGGGTGTGGCACGGTGCGCTCCAGACCCGCGAGCTGGCCGTAGTACCGCCATCGCTCATCCACGTCCGCCTGCAGCAGCTCTGCCAGCTCGCGAGCGCGCCGGGGGTCGGTGCGGCGCAGGACGGCGAAGCGCGCCTCGGTCTCCACGAAGTCGGCCACCGGCATCGACGGGGCCTTGGAGTCGAGGCTGAAGGGGTGACCATGCTCGGCCTCCGAGGGGCGGAACCGGTACAGCGGCCAGTACCCGGAACGCACCGCGTCCTTCTGATGGGTCATCGACTTCGACATGTCGATGCCGTGCGCGATGCACGTGGAGTAGGCGATCACCAAGGACGGCCCCGGCCAGGCGTCGGCTTCCAGCAACGCCTTGGTGGCCTGCAGGTCGTTGGCTCCCATCGCGATCTGGGCGACGTAGACGTTCCCGTACTCGCGCCCCACCGCACCAAGGTCCTTCTTGCCCACGCCCTTGCCGGCAGAGGCGAACTTGGCCACCGCTGAGCGGGGCGTCGCCTTGGAAGCCTGGCCACCGGTGTTCGAGTACACCTCGGTGTCGAGGACGAGGATGTTCACGTCCCGCCCGGTCGACAGCACGTGGTCCAGACCGCCGAAGCCGATGTCGTAGGCCCAACCGTCGCCGCCCACGATCCACACTCCCTGCCGTGTGAGCACATCCGCTAGCGACAGCAGTTGCGCCGCCGCGGCCCGCTCACCCGAGCCCGAGGCGACGATCGCCTCTAGCATCGCTCGAAGTCGCGCCACCCGCTCCCGCTGGGCGACCAGCTCGACCTCGGTCGCTTGCGACCCGTCGAGGATCGCATCGACCAGCTCGGGACCGAGCTGGGGCGCCAGGCGGCGGAGCAGCAGCCGGGCCTGGCGCTGCTGGGCCTCGAGCCCGAGCCGCATGCCGAGCCCGAACTCGGCGTTGTCCTCGAACAGCGAGTTGCTCCACGCCGGGCCGCGCCCCTCCTGGTTCATCGCCCATGGCGTCGTGGGCAGGTTCCCGCCGTAGATCGACGAGCAACCCGTGGCGTTGGCGATCAGGACCCGGTCCCCGAAGAGCTGGCTCACGAGCTTCAGATACGGCGTCTCACCGCAGCCCGCGCAGGCACCTGAGAACTCGAACAGGGGCTCGAGCACCTGCGAGCCCTTCACCGAGTCGTGGGCGAGCAGGCTGCGGTCGACCGGTGGGATCGACGAGAAGTACTCCCAGCGCACCCGCTCGACGTCGCGGTGTGCGGCAACCGGCTCCATGTTGATGGCCTTGTGCCGGACTTCGGTCTTCGACTTGGCGGGGCACACGTCGACGCACACCCCACAGCCGGTGCAGTCGTCGGGAGCCACCTGAATGGTGAGACGGAAGCCCTCGAGCTCCTTGGACCGGAACGGCTTGGACAGGAACTGCGGAGGCGCCCCGTCGAGCGCGTCCGGCTCGAAGATCTTCATGCGGATGGTCGCGTGGGGGCAGACGATGGCGCACTTGCCGCAGTCGATGCACACCTCGGGGTCCCAGATCGGGATCTCCTTGGCGATCGCCCGCTTCTCGTACCTGGTGGTACCGGAGGGGAACCGGCCGTCGGCGGGTAGCGCCGAGACCGGCAGCAGGTCACCGTCGCCGGCCAGCAACACGGAGGTCACCCGCTTGACGAAGTCCGGGGCGTCATCGGGGATCCGTCGGAGGTCAGGGTAGACGCTGGTGGCGAGCTGGGGCAGCTCGACCCGCTGCAGCCCGGCCAGTGAGCGGTCGATGGCAGCGAAGTTCCGCTCGACCAGGGCGCGACCCCGCCGGGCGTACGTCTGCGCGATCGACGCCTTGATGCGGGCCATCGCCTCGTCAGGTGGGAGCACCCCGGCGAGCTGGAAGAAGCAGGGCTGCATGACCGTGTTGATGCGGTTGCCCATCCCGGCTTCGGCCGCGATCCGGTCTGCGTCGACGATCCAGAAGCTGATCTGCTTGTCGATGAGCTGCTCTTGCACGCCCCGTGGGAGCCGATCCCACACCTCCTCGGCGGGGAAGGGACTGTTGAGCAGGAACGTGGCGCCGGGCTTGGCGAGCTCGAGCACCTTCATCCGCTCGAGCAGGCCGAACTGGTGGCACGCCACGAAGTCGGCCTGGTCGATCAGGTAGGTGGAGCGGATCGGCTCAGGACCGAAGCGCAAGTGCGACACCGTCACCGAGCCTGACTTCTTCGAGTCGTAGACGAAGTAGCCCTGCGCGAACAGGTCCGTGGATCCACCGATGATCTTGACGGAGGACTTGTTCGCCCCCACGGTTCCGTCGGAACCGAGCCCGAAGAAGACCGCCTGCACCTCCCCGGCAGGGCGAGCCACCGCGAAAGTCTCGTCTGGCCGAACGCTCAGCCCGGTCACGTCGTCGTAGATGCCCACGGTGAGCTCGCGGCGAGGTCGAGGCAGGGCGAGCTCGTCGAAGACCCCCTTCACCATCGTCGGCGTGAGCTCCTTGGACGAGAGCCCGTAACGGCCACCGACGACGTCCGGCGCCACCGCGAACGGCGGTAGCTCGCCTCCCATGGCCTCGTCGAGCGCCACCCGGACGTCGAGGTACAGCGGCTCGCCGACCGACCCGGGCTCCTTGGTGCGATCGAGCACCCCGATCACCCGGCACGTCGGTGGAAGGGCCCGCACCAGTGCCTCGGCGGGGAAGGGTCGGTAGAGGCGCACGGTCACCATCCCCACCCGCTCGCCGGCGGCCGCCATCTCGTCCACGGTCTCGGCCACCGCGCCCGCCGCGGAACCCATCACGACGATCACCCGCTCCGCGTCGTGTGCCCCCCGGTACTCGGCCAGCGAGTAGTGCCGGCCGGTGCGGGTGGCGAGCTGGTCGAACACCTCCTGCACGATGCCGGGCACCGCTTCGTAGAAGGGGTTGGCGGCCTCACGGGCCTGGAAGAAGACGTCAGGGTTCTGCGCGGTGCCACGCACGTCGGGCCGCTCCGGTGACATCCCCCGCAGCCGGAACGCGACGATGTCCTCCTCCCGGACCAGTGCCCGCAGGTCGTCCTCGCCGAGCGGCTCGATGGTCGCCATCTCGTGGCTGGTGCGGAAGCCGTCGAAGAAGTGCAGGAAGGGCACTCGCGAGCGCAGCGTGGCGGCGTGGGCCGCCAGCGCGAAGTCGTGCGCTTCCTGCACCGATGACGCGCACAGCATCGCCCATCCCGTGGTGCGGGCGTGCATCACGTCGGAGTGGTCCCCGAAGATCGACAAGGCATGCGTGGCGATGGTCCGGGCCGCGACATGGATGACCGCCGGGGTGAGCTCACCGGCGATCTTGAACATGTTGGGGATCATGAGCAGCAAGCCCTGCGAGGCGGTGAAGGTGGTGGCGAGCGCGCCCTTGGCCAGCGCGCCGTGCAGGGTCCCTGCCGCGCCACCCTCCGACTGCATCTCCACGACGTCGGGAACCGCACCCCACAGGTTCGGTCGTCCTGCAGCCGCCCAGTCGTCCGCATGCTCGCCCATCGGAGAGGCGGGCGTGATCGGGTAGATGGCGATGACCTCGCTCAAGGCATACGCGACCGTCGCCGCGGCCTCGTTGCCGTCCACACAGATCCTCCGCGATGCCATGGCCCAACATTGACGGGTTGCACCACATCGCGCTAGGGGCGCTCGTCCTCTCGTGATCCCCACACCAACCAGTCTGCAGGCGCCAGCCGCAATAGGGTGAGGCGGCTCGATCACTCCCGTGGAGTCGAACCGCGAGCCCGCAGGACGTCGATGACCATCTCCACCTTCGAGGATGCGCGAGCGGCCGTGGCCGCAGGACTCCCCGTGGAGGCCGCGGCGCGAGAGCTGGTCGGGGCCATGAGCGCCGAGGAGCGCCTGTGGTGCCTGGACGGCGATGCGCCGACCTGGGCCGGGATCGCGTTCCTCGGTCGGGGCGGCTACCACCAAGCGCCGTTCGCGGCTGCGAGGGTCGACCGGGTGGGTCTCCCCGGCCTGGCCTTCGCCGACGGGCCGCGAGGGTGCGTGGTGGGCAACGCCACCTGCTTCCCGGTGCCGATGGCCCGCGGCGCCACCTGGGACCCGGACCTCGAGGAACGCGTGGGCGACGCGATCGGCCGGGAGCTCCGGGCAGCCGGGGCGAACCTCACGGGCGCGGTGTGCGTGAACCTCCTGCGCCACCCGGCGTGGGGCCGAGCCCAGGAGACCTACGGCGAGGACCCCCACCACGTCGGTGAGATGGGCGCGGCGCTGACCCGCGGCCTGCAGCGGCACGTGATGGCCTGCGTGAAGCACTTCGCGTGCAACTCGATGGAGAACGCCCGCTTCTCGGTCGACATCGAGGTGGACGAGGTGGCGTTGCACGAGGTCTTCCTGGCAGCGTTCCGCCGGATCGTCCACGAGGGTGTGGCCGCGGTCATGTCCGCGTACAACTCGGTGAACGGCGCCTGGTGCGGGCAGAACCGCGCGCTGCTCACCGGCGTACTCCGCCAGGAGTGGGGCTTCGACGGGTTCGTGATCAGCGACTGGATCCTCGGACTGCGCGAGGCGGCCGCGTCCCTCGATGCGGGCCTCGACATCGAGATGCCGTATCGCATGGTGCGCGCCCAGCACCTGCCGGCGGCCCTCGAGCGGGGTGAGGTGTCTTGGTCCGCGGTCGATGACTCGGTGGCCCACGTCATCGCCACGCTGCTGCGCTTCGACGAAGTGCTCTCGAGACCCGCTCCGGGACCCGAGGTCCTCGGAGCACCGGAGCATCGCTCGCTGGCCCGTGAGGTCGCGGCCCGATCGGTGGTGCTGCTGCGGAACGAGCCGGTCGAGGGACAGCCCGTGCTCCCCCTCGCCTCCGAGGGTCTCCGGCTGGCGGTGCTCGGCCGGCTCGCTGGCACCGTGAACCTCGGCGACGGAGGGTCCAGCGACGTGTGGGACCTGGACTGCCACACGGTGCTCGACGGCCTGCGGGCCGCGATGGTCGGCGGTGAGGTCCTCCACGATGACGGCAGCGACCCGGCCCGGGCGGCGACGTTGGCCGCCGGCGCCGATGCGGCACTGGTGGTGGTCGGCTACACCTACCTCGACGAGGGCGAGTACATCGGCCAGACCGATCCCTCCCTCAGCGCGCTGTTCCCGCCGGGCGACGATCCTGAGCTGGTCGAGCGCTACCACGCCTCCCTCGAGGCACGGCGCCCGACGATCGAGCCGGAGCGGCTCGGCGACCGCCCCGGAGGCTTCGCCACCGGCGGTGACCGCTCCTCGCTGCGCCTGCATCCCTCGGACGTGGCGCTCATCCGCGCCGCCGCCCAGGCCAACCCGCGAACGGTGGTGGCCATCCAGGCGGGCAGCGCCGTGATCGCCAGCGAGTGGATCGATGAGGTCCCGGCGGTGCTGCAGGCCTGGTACGGCGGCTGCCGGGCTGGCCCGGGACTGGCCGACGTGCTGCTCGGCACCGTGAACCCCTCGGCCCGGCTGCCGTTCAGCGTGCCGGTGGACGAGGCCGACCTGCCGCCCTTCGAGCGCGACGCCACCCGCTTCCGCTACGACCGGTGGCACGGGTGGTGGCACCTGGATCGGCAGGGCACCCGCCCTGCGTTCCCGTTCGGGTTCGGTCTGTCCTACACCACCTTCGCCCTGACCGACGTGGAGGTCGTCATGGAGCCTGGCGTCCTCGTGGTGAGCGGACAGGTCCGCAACACCGGCGGGCGCGACGGCGCGGAGGTCGTGCAGGTGTACGCGACGCTTCCCGATCCCGACGCGCCCGCCCGGCTGGCCGGGTTCACCCGCGTCGAGGTGCCCGCTGGCAGCGCGGCGCATTTCGAGGTGCGGGTGCCGACCAACCGCCTCGCCATCCGTGACCCGGTCCGCCACGGGTGGCGACCAGCGGCAGGGCGCCACCACCTCGCCGTGGGTCGCCATGCCCGCGATCCCGGCGCGTGGCACGTCGAGGTCGACCTGTAGCCGATCGACCTCGATGGGCCGGTGCCCACCGCCGGATGGGTCGGCTCAGCTCGTGAGGCGAGCGGCCAGCAGTGCTTTGGCCTGCTCGGCGCCCTTGCGGCTCTCGTGCTGGGCCTTCCGGAACAGCTCCGCGAGCTCCTGGTCACCTTCGCGCTCCGCGTCGGCGATGTAGACCTCGAGCCGGAGGACGTTGCGAAGGCAGGTCTCAGCGAACCAGATGAGGTCGTAGTCCTTGTCCTTGGTGCCGGTGATCTCCCCGAGCTCGGGATGTGTCATGACCATGGGATGCTCCTTCCTCGGCTGAGGTGGGCCCGCACTCGCGGGCACGGGTAGCTCCCTACCCCGTCTCGGGCCGCGCTGCCACCGCGACGGCGAAGCGCTTGGCGACCGCGGTCCAGCCATCGAGGTCGAACGGTGCGCTCGTGTCGATCTCGGCCAGCACCTGTCCGAGGGTGAAGGCCAGCACGAACTGGGCCAGCGACCGCGGGTCGAGCGAGGGGTCGATCAGCCCCCGCTCCTGCCCTCGCCGGACGATCGCCGTGAGCCGGTCGGTGATGCGGGCCTGCTCGTCACCGATGGCCCGCGCCAGCGCCGGCCGGGCCCGGCTGACCCCGATGATCTCGATCCGTTGCATGCGCAGCGGGGCCCGGGACCCGTCGCCCGCCTCCCGGGTCAGCCGCTGGATGGATTCCACGAACTCGGCCGGGGTGGAGACGCTGACCATGAGGCTCTCCAGCTGGTCCAGGTCCTGGTCGAGGGCGCCCAGGAACTGGGCGGCCCGGACCGCCACCACCAGCCCCTCCCGATTGCCGAAGTAGCGGTAGATGGTGCCCACCGACACCCCCGCGGCATGGGCCACGTCCTCCACCCGCAGCGCCGCCTCCCCGCGCTTCTCGATCGCCTCGGTGGCCACCTCCAGCACCCGCTGCCTGGTGAGCACGCCACGGCTTCGCTTCGGGGTCCGGACCCCCTCCACGGGCGCGGTCACGGCGTTCGCCATCGGGCGCGGGCGATGGGGCACGGCTCCTGCCAACCCCCGGAGAGGGGCGTCGCGTCGATCACCGGATACTCCGTAGCAGGTCCGAACGGCCCACGTCATATCACTCTCAGTAGCCAGCTACCCACCTTTCGTCGCTCATGTGCCCGCTGAGCCAACCCCACCCAACCCGTGCCGGGCTGCGATGCTCTGGTCGCGGTTCAGCCCGAGCCGCAGCCTGCCGGTACAGCCGAGACTGAGGAGACGAGGCCCACGATGCGCACCCGAGCACAACGGCGAGCGCTCGCGAGCCAGATCCCCGGAACCCAGCGACAGCGACTGGCGTGGCTCGGTGAGCGCCCGGATCGGGGCGGACGTGCCTCCTGACGGCCCAGGTTCCCCCGCGGTGGGAGGCGCTGAGGGACCCGATCGACGGATCGAGGCCGTGCTCCTCGCCAGCGACCGGTTGATGGCCACCGAGCCGGTGGCATCGGCCGCGGCGACCCTCGCCGCGGCGGGCGTGCCGGTGGTGTCGATCCCGCCCCTTCCCCACGGCGAGCCGTCGGCCGCATGGCAGGCCGCGCTCCAGCAGCTCTGGGGCGCCGGCGTCTCCCCGAGCGCGGTGCTGGTGGTGACCCAAGACGACCAGGCCGGTCTGCGGGTAGGGACCGCGACGATGGGACCGGGATCCGCGAGCGCGCCGGAGCTCTCCCCCGTGGAGGATCTCGGCGCGCTGGCGTGCCTGCTCGCGACCCAGGTCGAGCTCCGCCGGCGCGGCGAGCCTCCTGCAGCGAGCGCGCCTCCGGGCTGGATGCTCACCATCGACGGCATCGACCCCGACACCGAGCGGGCCCGCGCCGCCCAGCTCACCACCGCCGCCGGCCGGATCGGCTGGAACGGCGCGCCCTCGCTGACCGAATCGCGGGTGACGCCGATGGTGCTCGCGGCCGGCGTCTACGACGGGCAGGGCGCGGACAGCCACCTGCTGCCCGGGCCCGTTCCGGGCGTGTCCCCCACCGAGGCGAGCGCCGCGACACGCGCCCGGCGGGTGCTCGACCTGCGTGGCGGGCTGGTGCACGAGACCTTCGAGCTCGACGGCCTCGTCACCCGAGTGGTGCGGTTCGCGTCGCTGGCCCGACCGGGTCTGCTGGTGCGGCGGGCGGAATGGACCCGGGCCTGCCCGCCGCCGGCCCGCCCGTTGGCCGCGCCGGTCGGCGAGCTGGTCACCGACGAAGGCACGACGACCGGCAGCACGTGGCAGCGCACCCGCTCCGGCACGCTCGGAGGGGGCATCGTGGCCGCGGTCGCGACCGCCAGGTGGCCCTCCGGAACTCCTACCGACGGCGGTCCGATCGTCGAAGACCAGTTCACCGCCTACGTGGCGGACCCGTCCGCGCCACCCGATCCCGAGCACGCGGCCGCCCTCGCCCGCCAAGCAGAAGAGCTCGGGTTCGATCACCTGTTGGCCGAGCACCGCCGACAGTGGGCGCATCGATGGGCAGGCGCGGACGTGGTGATCGAAGGCGACGACGAGCTTCAACTGGCCACCCGGTTCGCGCTGTTCCACCTGATGAGCTCGGTGAGCGACGATGGCGAGGCGGCAGTCGGGGCCCGGGGGCTCACCGGCACGGGCTACCGGGGTCACGTCTTCTGGGACGCGGACGTGTTCGTGCTCCCCTTCCTCGCCGCCACCCACCCGCCCTCGGCGAGAGCGATGCTGGAGTACCGGGTACAGCGGCTGCCCGCGGCTCTGGCCACCGCCCGATCGCTGGGGCGGCGAGGAGCCCGCTTCCCTTGGGAGTCGGCTCACGACGGCCGGGACGTCACCCCCCGATCAGCCCGCGATCGCGCCGGCCGCTTCGTCTCCATCCGCACCGGTCAGCTCGAGGAGCACATCGTCGCCGACGTGGCCTGGGCGGCGGACACCTACGTCGCGTGGACGGGCGATGTGGACTTCCAACGCGGACCCGGTCTGGAGCTGCTCGTCGAGACAGCCCGCTACTGGGCATCGCGGGTGCGCATCGATCCCGATGGGGACGCACACATCGACGGGGTCATCGGACCCGACGAGTACCACGAGTGCGTCGACGACAACGCGTTCACCAACGTCATGGCCCGCTGGAACCTGCGCCGGGCCGCCGAGCTGGTCGAGGCCGTGTCGCCCGAGCGCGACGTCGGGATCACCTCGGAGGAGCGGCACCGCTGGCGAGACCTCGCGGAGGCACTCGTGGACGGATTCGAGCCCGACAGGGGGATCTACGAGCAGTTCCGCGGCTTTCACGATCTCGAGCCGTTGGTGATGGCCGAGATCGCCCCCCGCCGTCCGATCGCCGCCGACCTGCTGCTCGGACCGGAGCGGGTCCGCCAAGCCCAGGTCGTCAAGCAGGCGGACGTGCTGATGCTCTATCACTTGGTGCCGGACGAGCTCCGGGCCGGCACGCTGGAATCCAACTTGCGCTTCTACGAGCCCCGGACTGCGCACGGCAGCTCGCTGTCACCCGCGATCCACGCCGCGCTGTTCGCCCGGGCCGGGGGCCTCGAGCAAGCCTACGAAGCGCTGCGGATCGCCAGCCGCATCGATCTCGACGACCTCACCGCCACCACGGGTGGCGGTCTGCACATCGCCACCATGGGCGGGCTCTGGCAGGCGCTGGTCCACGGCTTCGCCGGCATGCGGCCCCGGGACGGGCGGCTCCAGGTCGACCCGTTGCTCCCGCCCCAGTGGTCGGCGCTCGAGATCACCGCCCGGTTCCACGGCAGCCGGGTCACCATTCGTTGCACCAGCCAAGATCTGCACATCCACGCCGAGCGTCCGATCGAGGTCCTCGTCGATGGTGAACCGCAGCGGGTTGGACCGGAGGGACGGTCCTTCCGCCGGCAGGGGAGCGTCTGGGAGCCGAGCCGATGACGAAGCTGATCGCCGCGATCGACAACTCGGTGGCCGCGCGACCGGTGTGTGCCATGGCGCTGGCGGTGGCGCCGGTGCTCGGTGCCGACATCGAGTGCGTGCACGTGGTCGAGGACGGGTTCCAGACCGCGCAGGCCGTAGCCGAGGCCTCGGGGCTACCGCTGCGGCTGCTGAAGGACGACTCACTCGACGCGCTCGCACGGGTCGCTGTCGAGCCTGACGTGGTGGCGGTGCTGCTCGGCGCGCACAGCCACCCTGGCGCCCGCCGGGGTGTCGGGCACCTTCCCCTGGCGCTGGCCAGCGGGACCGACAACCCGGTCATCGTGGTGCCGCCGACCGCTCAGCCTCCAGCGCGGCTGAACCGGGTGCTCGTGGCCATGAAGGGCACGCCCAACAGGCCGGTGGACCTCCGCCGGGCGATCGAGCTGGCGACGACCAGCGGACTCGACATCACCGTGGTGCACGTCGACGACGAAAGCACCATCCCCCCCTTCTGCGATCAGGTCCAACACGACACCGATGTGTATGCGACGGAGTTCTTCGCCCGGAACCTGCCGGCTGCGATCCCCGCCCGCCTGGAGCTGCGGATCGGATCACCGGTCGAGGAGATCCTCGACGTCGCCCGATCAGTGGGCGCCGAGCTCCTTGCGGTGGGCTGGCCGCGCCACGCCGGGCCTGGTCATGGCGAGGTGGCCCGGGAGATCCTCGAGCGGAGCGAGACCCCGGTGCTGCTCGTCGGGACCCGCTGACCGCCCTCCACTCACATAGGGATCCGACGCCAGCGAGATGGCACCCGTCGTGGTGATGCTCGACGTCAACGGCGAGGTGGCACACATGAGCATGGGTGCGCGGCAGGTGCTCGCCGAGCTGGCCCAGGAGGTCGAGCCGTCGGAGGTCCCGACCAGCGTACGTGCCGCGGCCACCCGGGCTCGATGGGCCCGCACCTCGACGAACCTGGTCATCCGGGTGCGCGGCCGCAGCGGCGAGTGGATGCGGCTGCACGTCACGCCGATGGAGGGTGACGCGAACTTGGTGGCGGTCACGATCGAGCCTGCGCATCCCGGCGACCTGGTGCCGATCCTGCTCGAGTCGTACGGGCTCACCCAACGGGAGACCGAGATCGTGCTGGCGCTGGCCCGGGGCCTGTCGATCAAGGAGATCGGCGCGGAGCTGTGCATCTCCGCTCACACCGTGCGCGACCACCTGAAGGCCATCTACGAGAAGGCCGGCGTGTCGAGTCGGGGCGAGCTCATCGCGAGCCTCTACTCGAACCACATCATGGAGCGCTTCCACGCCGCGGTGTCGGTTTACTCGCCGGGCGGCGAGTGACCTCCTGCGGTCAGTCGCTGGGCTCGAGCACGAAGACGGGGATGACCCGGTCGGTGCCGGCCTGGTACGCGTCGTAGTCCGGCCACACCTCCACCGCCCGAGCCCACCACGTCGCCCGCTCGTCACCGGTGACCTCCCGCACGCGGTAGTCGCGGACCTCCGGGCCGTCCTGCAGCCGCGCGATCGGGTTCGCCCGCAGGTTGCGTGCCCACTGGGGGTCGGTCGGCGCGCCGCCCTGAGACCCGATCACCGCGTAGCGACCCTGGCCGTCGGTGATCCGCACCAGCGGCGTCTTGCGAACCTTGCCCGACTTGGCCCCCAGCGTCCACAGGATGATCCAGTGCTCGCCGACCAGTTCGCTGGGCTCGGCGCCGCCGCTGCGCTCGTAGCGCTCCACCTCGGCGGCGATCGGTTCCCACGGGCTCGGCTCGTACTCGGCGTCGAAAGCTGACATCCGCCCATCCTCCCACGCCTGCGCCCCGGGGCGGCCCTTCGGTCATCCCTCGGAAGGTCCTCGGCGTCGCCGTCGGCCCTTGCCTCCACCCGAGGGTCGCGGTAGAAACTATAACCAGATGGTTATAGATGATCTGAGTCCATCGGAGACCGATCGGGTCTTCCATGCGCTCGCCGACGCGACGAGGCGCGACATCGTCCGTAGGGTGCTGGTCGAGGAGTGTTCGGTGTCGGCGCTGGCCCGCCACTACCCGATGAGCTTCACCGCGGTGCACAAGCACGTGGCGGTCCTCGAGAGCGCTGGGCTCGTGACCAAGGTGCGGCAGGGCCGGGAATCGCTCGTGCGCGGTGAAATCGACCGCGTCCGGACGGTGCACCAAGTCCTCGACGCCCTGGAGCAGCGCTGGCGCGACCGGGTCGCGCAGATGGAGCGGATCCTCGCCGAGGACCCCTGAACCGAAGGAGCGAACGATGCCCATCGTCCGAGTGGACAAAGACCTCGAGGCCCACACCCTGACCATCGTCGCCGAGTACGACGCCCCGGTGGAGCGGGTCTGGCAGCTCTACGCCGACCCTCGGCAGCTCGAGCGGTTCTGGGGTCCGCCCACCTGGCCGGCGACGGTGATCGACCACGACCTCACCCCGGGCGGGCGCGTCACCTACGTGATGACCGGTCCCGAGGGAGAGAAGTCCGCCGGTTACTGGGACGTGCTAGAGGTGGACGCGCCGCGGCGGTTCGTGGTGGTGGACGGCTTCGCCGACGACGACGGCCAGCCGAACCTGGAGATGCCCACCACTCACATGGAAGTGGAGCTCATCGAGCGGGCGGGCGGCGGCACGACCATGACCGTGCGCTCGACCTTCACCTCCACCGAGACCATGGCGCGCATGCTGGAGATGGGCGTGGAAGAGGGGGCGCGGCAAGCGATGGGTCAGATCGACGCGGTCCTGGCAGGCACGAGCTGAGCGTCGAGCCCCGGGGCGGTCACTCGCCCGAAGGGACCGCAGCGGGGTACGGGTCGATGGTGGCCGGGATGTGGCAGGTGTTGCCCACGGCCCGGCCGGCGAAGACGTCCCAGAGATAGGCGCCGGCGATGGTGCCGGCTCGCTCGCCCGCGCCGGTGTGGCCCTGCCCACCGAGCCACACCATCGACAGATCCGACCCCGCCTCGCACCACCGCTCGACCAGCAGCGCGGTCGTGTTCGGCACCACCACCTCGTCGTCGGTGCCCTGGACGATCAGGACCGGGACCCTGGTGACTGGCGGCGGGGTCTGCTCGGTCAGCGCCGCGGCCCACCGGGGATCGTCAGCCGGGTTGCGGGCGAAGAAGCGCTCCCCCAGCTTCTGGCGCAGCACTCCTTCGAGCGCCGCGGTCAGCACGCAGTCCTCCGCCAGCCGCACCGTGCGGGCCGAGCGGGGACGGTTGACGATGCCGTCGAGGGGCAGATCGGGGTAGACGTTCGGCCACGCCTCGACGACCTCGGGGCCGATCACCCAGGCCACGTCCTGGTCCCACTGCTCGTCCACCAACGGCACGAGCTCCGCGGCCGGCGCGGCCGCGGTCACCGCCACGAGGTCGAGCTCGGGCGCGTACTCCCCGGCGAGCACGCCGGTCCACAGCGCCGAGTGACCGCCCTGGGAGTGACCGTAGACCGCCCAGTCCGTGCCGGCGTCAACGCCGGGGAACTGCCGAGCAGCACGGACCGAGTTGACGACGTCGTAGGCCTCCGCACGCCCGATCAGGTACAGCGACGGGCCAGGGGTGCCCAGGCCCGCGTAGTCGGTGGCCACCACCACCCACCCGAACTTCACCATCTGCAGCATCCAGGGCTCGGTGAGCTCGTCGGCGATGGGGTTCGATCGCCGGGAAGGCGCGCAGGCCTCACCCAGACCGACGGTGGGATGCGCCCAGGCCACCACCTCGCGACCACCCGGGGGAGCGGGCGCGTCGGGCACCACGATGAAGCCACCGCTCACCGTCGGTGAGCCGTCCGGGGCCTCGGACACGTAGAGGATGCGGTAGGCGCTGGCCCCCTCGATGTCATCGCCGAGCGGCTCGTAGCGGATCAGGTGCCCAGGATCGGTGGACGGCAACGGGTCGGGCGGGGTGTAGAAGGGATCGAGGGCCTGCTGCTCCTCGCGGCTGCGGTGCTCGTCGCTCACGAACTTGGCGATCACGACCACGACGGCCACGACGACCAGCAAGCCGACGAACGTGCCGAGGACTCGCAGAACCTTCATCGTCATCGATCATGGCATGCGGCTTCGGCGACACCGGGCACTGCCGGCGGGGTCAGTCCGGGCGGCCGGTCGCCACCAGCACCGAGAACGACACCACCATCGTCCCCGCGAGCACACCGAACGCCCAGGCGGGCGAGACGAGGCTGTAGAGGATGCCGGCCACCGCGCTGGCGGCGAGGTTGCCCCCGGATTGCACCGCGGCCAGCAGGCCGAACGAGGAGCCCCGGAGGGTCTCGGGGGACAACGTCGCCACCGCAGCGTGCTCGGCCGTCTCGACCATGCCGATGGCCACACCCGCGGCGACGAACGCCGGGGCCAGGCCCAGCACCGTCGATGCACCGATCGCGAACAACGTGTACGAGACGGCGAAGATGGCAACCCCCATCGCCAAGGTGCGGGTGGCGCCTCGGCGATCACCGTGGCGTCCCGCTGGGATGCTGGCGAGGGTGGCGGCGACGTTGTAGACGACATACAGCCCGATCGCGAGCTGGGCGGCGGTCTCGGCGTCGCGGCCCGTCCCGAGCAGATCGGTCGCCCGGAGGATGAGCAGCGTGGCCGCGCAGTTGCCGAGCTCGAAGATCGAGATGCCCGCCATCACCCCGCCGAGCCGGCTCCGCAGCACCGGTCGGATCTTGATGCGGATCGGTTCGCGTGCCCGTACCCGGGGCTGGGTCGTGTGGCGGATGGCGTAGACGATCGACAGCGCCGCCAACAGCCCCGGGATGATCGACAACCCGATGGCCCAGCGGACACCCACCGCCCCGACGAGCACGATGGCGAGCAACGGGCCGAAGACCGCACCCAGGTTGTCCATCGCCCGCTCGAACCCGTACGCCCGCCCGTAGGTGGAAGGCGGCGCGATGTCAGCCAGCAGCGCGTTGCGCGCCGGGACCCGCAGGCCCCGAGCGGTCCAGGCGCCGGCGCGCAGGATCGCCACCTGCCAGGCCGCGGTGGCGCCGCCGGTGGCGGCCGAGAGCACCGCGGTGGTCGTGTAGCCGCCGACCGCGATGGTGCGCCGGCGTTGCGGATCGTCGGCCAAGGCACCGCCGCCGAGCCGAGCCAGGCCCGCCAGGCCGTCGGAGACCCCCTCGATGAGACCGAGGACCGAAGCCGGGGCGCCGAGGGTGGAGGTGAGCAGGCTGGGCAGCAACGCGGTCGGGACCTCGTGGCCGGCGTCGGCCAGGAGGCTCGCGCCGCCGATGCCCGTCACCCCCGGCGTGAGCCAGCTCTCGGAGGCACGTGCGACCGAGCCCTCGGTCGATCCCTCGGCGGCATCCACTCGACCCACGTTAGGTTGGTGCGCGACGGCGTCCTGCGTGCCGACTCGTCGCGCACGGGGAGGAACGCCTCACCGCCCGGTAGCGTCGTCACCATGCCCAAAGCACGCAAGCCCGTCTCGTCGCGCCGGCCACCCGTCCCGACCACGAGCCACGAGGTCATCGATGACTGGATGCGGGAGGTCATGCCCGTGATGCTCCCGCTCGTCCGGGCCGTCGACGAGCTGATCCGGGCCACCATCACCGACCTGCAGTACGCGGTGAAATGGAGCAAGGCGCACTACGGCGTGCCCGGTCTCGGCTGGGTCATCGAGCTGGCCGCGTACCACCGGTCGATCAACGTCGTGTTCTTCGGTGGTGCGGAGCTGGATCCGCCCCCGCCGCTGGGCGACACCGACCGGTCCCGCTACGTCAAGCTCTACACCCTGGAGGAGATCGCCCGGCCGCAGCTGCAGGCGTGGATCGAGCAGGCGGGCCGCACCCCCGGTTGGTGCTGAACCCCGAGTGAACCGGCCGGGACGGCTTGGGGGGTGAGTCCGCCGTCGACGTCGCTCTCGCGCGACCGACAGCGCGAGGCCGTCCGGTCGCCGGCCTGTGCTGCTACCGCCAGTTGAGCGTGTTGCAGGTGCCGTTCAGCTCGAAGGGTGTCTCCACGAGGTCGAACACCGCTGTGCCGGATCCCGTGAACGATCCGTCGTCGGAGACCGTGAGCGTCTGGGCCTTCCCGTTGAGGACGACCGACATCTGGTCGGTCACATCCCTCATGGTCCCCTTGCCTGCCCGCTGGACTGACCGGCAGGCAGGGCCCGACCCGACGGCGACCCTGCGTGGCGACTCCTGTCACGCCAGACTCGCGCTTGCCAATATTTCAGCCTTCCGTTAAATATATCTCCAGTGAAGGACCTGACCGCACATCCCCGCCAGTGAGCACGGGCACGCTCGACCGCTTCGACGCCGTGTTCGCCGCCTTGTCCGATCCCACTCGGCGAGCGATCGTGCAACGCCTCGCCGACGGGGAAGCGACCGTGCTCGAGCTGGCCGAGCCCTTCCCGATCAGCCTCCCGGCCATCTCACGCCACCTGAAGATCCTCGAGCAGGCCGGTCTCATCAGCCGCCGCCGTGACGGGCAACGGCGTCCGTGCCGACTACAGCCAGAGCCGCTCCTCGAGATCGCGGCCTGGGCCGAGCACACCCGGGCCGCGTGGGAGCAGCGTCTCGACCGTCTCGAAGCCCACCTCCAGCGCTCGTCCGAACGAACCACGACCCCATCGAGATCGGAGCAACGATGAGCACACACCAGACCGGGACCGACCCGACGACCTGGGCACTCGAACGCGAAGCGGTGCTCGTTCGGGTGATCGACGCTCCCCGCGAGGCGGTGTTCGCCGCCTGGATCCGGGCCGAGGAGTTCTGCCAGTGGTTCGGCCCCGACGGGTTCCGCTGCACGGTCCACGAGATGGAGGTGCGCCCGGGCGGGCGGGCCCGCTTCGACCTGACCACCCCGGACGGCACGGTGTTCCCGAACCGGTTCTACTACCTCGAGGTCGTCCCGAACGCGCGGCTGGTGATGGACCACGGCTCGGACGTCGACGACGACCCGTCCCGTTTCCGGGTGACGATCACCTTCGATGAGCAGGACGACGGCAAGACCGTGCTCACACTGCGACAGCTCCACCCGACGGTGGAGCAGCGCAACGCGGTCATCGGCTTCGGTGCCGTCGAGCTGGGTCTGCAGACGATGCAGAAGCTCGCTCGCCATCTCGGCGGTGCCTGAGCCCGGTGGTGTGCAGGACCCTGGCTGAGGGGTCGTCGCCATCGGCGCCCGATCGCCGAAGTGCCCCCTCCGCGATCCGCGGGCCAACCCGCCGGCGTTCAGGGGATGCGACCGATGAACGCCACCAGCTGAAGGTCGCACGATGCGGTCGTCGCGCACGTCGTGGAAGCAGCCCCAGAAGCCGTACTCCTGGCCGTCGCGACGCGAGGCCATGCGGACGATCGGCACCTCAGGGTCCGCCTCGATCGACACCGTGGGATGCTCACCGGTGACACGCATCAGGCTGCTCCTCTCCGTCACCGGGGACGCCTGGTGGGGCGCTCCCCGTCCTGCATGTCGGCCTGCACGGCATCGAGGCGCTGGTACCGCCGCTCCGCCTCCAGGCGGTACCGCTCGAGCCACTTGGTGGTCAGGTCGAGGACCTCCGCCTCGAGGTGGCAGGGCCGGCGCTGCCCGTCCTTGCGCTGGTGACCCGGCCCGCATCGGCGAACACCTTCACGTACTTGGAGACCCCTGCAGCGCATGTCGTAGGGCGCTGTCAGCTCGCCCACCGTGGCATCCCCGGCGGCCAGCCGGGCCACGATGTCCCGCCGGGTCGGGTCCGCCAGGGCGGCGAACACCCGGGACGGCTCGTCTTGGTAGTTGAGTATGCGGGACCGGTCTCAGCCGGTTCCGCGATGAGTGAGGCGGTCCCGCTCGTCTGTACTGGTGAGCACGGCGAAGGGAGCTGCCATGGACACCGGCCACGATCCGGAGCGTGAGATCCGGGCCCTGCACGACGAGTGGTTCGCCGCGGCGCGGGCCAAGGACCTCGAGGCATCGATGCGCCCGGTCTCGCCCACCATCGTCTCCTACGAGCACTCCGCACCCCTCCAGGTGACCGGGCTGGAGGGGGTGCGGGCCGAGTGCCGGCGCGGGTTCGAGCTCGCCCCCGCCGACTTCGCCTGGACGGTGCCGGACCTCCAGGTCCTGGCCCACGGAGACCTGGCGGTGGCGTGGGGTCTCAACCGCATGGCGAATCACCCTGGTAGCCCCGACGAGCACGTCACCTGGTCCCGCGGGACTCGCGTGTTTCGACGGATCGGCGGGCGGTGGCTGATGGTGCACCAACACGTGTCGTTCCCCGTCGACACCGCCACCGGTCTCGCCGCCACCGGCCTGGTGCCATGACCGTCGATCCCGAGCCACCCAGGCGGTCGAGCGACCTCGCCGCCGCGTTCGACCGGCACCGCCAGGAGATCCACGTCCACTGCTACCGCATGACCGGCTCGGTCACCGACGCCGAGGACCTCACTCAGGAGACGTTCCTGCGGGCCTGGCGGGCCCGGGACCGCTACGAGCACCGGGCGTCGCTGCGCACCTGGCTGTACCGCATCGCGACCAACGCGTGTCTCGACCACCTCGCCCGGCAGCGACGGGCGACGCGGTGGGCATCCCCTGGGGCGATCCTCGAGCATGACCACCACCTCGACCCCTACCCCGACCAGATCGGCGGGCCCGGCGATCCGAGCGACGCCGTGGCGTCGAAGGAGACCACCGAGCTGGCGGTCCTGGCCGCCCTCCTGTACCTGTCCCCTCGCCAGCGGGTGGCGTTCATCGCCCGGGACCTGATCGGGCTGACCGCCGTGGAGACCGCGGAGCTGCTCGAGACCTCCGTCCCCTCCGCCAACAGCCTGGTGCAACGGGCCCGGGCCCGGGTACGGCCCCATCTCGACCAGCCTCGGACGTCCGGCCCCGAGCCACGGGCAGCCCGGCTCGTACGCCGGTACGTGCACGCCCACGAGCACGGCGACGTCGAGGGGATCATGGCCCTGCTCGCCGACGACATCCGCATCGCCATGCCGCCCGAACCACCGTGTCTCGGCGCGCCGTCCGCGGCCGAGTTCTTCCACGCGATCCTCGGCCCCGACCGTCCCGGGAGCTGGAGGCTCCAGCCCGTACGCGCGAACGGCCGGCCCGCCACCGCCAACTACCTCCGCCGCGATGGCGACGACGAGTACCGGGCGCTGTCGATCGACGTGCTCGAGATCCGACGCGAGCGGATCGTGGCCATCCGTTGTTTCCTCGGCGATCGAGCCTTCCAGGCCTTCCAGCTCCCGCTCCGCTCGGCAGGTTAGGGCTCACGCCCCGGCTGGTCGGGCGGTCACCGCAGCAGGAGGCCCGCGGATCCGGGCCCCCTCGAGCCCGGCGCACGGCATGACGCGGAGCCGCGACAGGTAGACATCGTCGACGACTCGACAGCGCAGCAGCGATCCGTCCGAGTGACCGAGACAGGACAGATCGGATGCCGCAATGAGCGTGGAGCCCGAAGCGCGAGCGCCACTCCCACCGCATCAAGGAAGGCCTGCTGGGGGCGAGGTGAGGACGGGGACACCGCCGAAGCGATCGCGGCGCGCACCGTGAACTAGGAACAGGCGCGAGCTGGCGAATCCAAGACGGCGAGCCGGACCTCGACCGAGGACCTCTCCTCTGGACGCCGCGGCGGGATCGTGCGCCAGAATCGCTCGATGGATCGCACGTTCATCGAGGCGGGGCTGGCGGAGGTCCTTCGCACCGCCTGGCAGGCTTCGGAGCTGGTCCTCGAGCGGGTCGACGAGCACCGCGACGATCAGCCGAGGCGGGGCAGCCCTGGCTGGAGGTCAAGTACGGCCCCAGCGGGCGGCGGGCCTGGCACGGTGTCGTGCCGGTCACGGTCACCACCCGCTCCACGCCGGGCGCCGATCCGCAGCGGACCAAGCTGGCGATCAAGGTCAACCCGGTCAGCGGGGTCGGGGAGACACTCATCCCCTGGATCGTCGAGCGTGCTGACATCGATCTGCCGCGGCCGTACGGCTCGTTCCGGACCACCGCCGAGGCCCGGGCGACCGGCGAGCGCGAGGCTCACCTGTACGAGCTCGGTCAGGCAGTGCCGGCGCTGCGGGCGGTGCTGCCCCCGTACCTGGGTCGGATCGACGATCCCACGTCCGGTGGGCACGCGCTGGTGCTCGGTTGGGTGGAGCTGGACGGCCTCGACGCCAGCGGTGCACACCTCGACTGGCCCCCGCACCGGCTGGACGCGGCTGCCCGAGCCGCGGCCTGCTGGCATGCAGCCCTCGCGGACCACGTCGAGGAGCTGTCGTGGGCCGCGCCCCGGCCGAGCACGGCAGACCGGGTCGCCGATGCCGACCTGTACGCGGCAGTGCTCGAGGATGCCCATCGCCGCTTCCCGGAGGTCGTCACCGATGCGGTGCTGCGCCGACGGTACGCGCTGCTCGACACCCTCAGCTCGTGGCACAGGGCCAAGGACGAGCTGGTCGCCACCCTCGCGCACAACGACTACAACGCTCGCAACGTGGGGTTCGCCGGTCCCCGGCCGATCGCGCTGGACCGGGAGATCGCCCGCATCGACACCCCCACCAGGGACCTGGTCGAACTGCTCACCTTCGGTCTCGGTCCCGCGTTCGATCCCGACGGGTTCCACACGGTGGTCGAGACGGCCAGATCCACGCTGCGCGAGCAGGGGGTGTCGATCGACGCCGAGCGGTGGCGCGACGCCGTGCGGGCCGAGGTCCGGGTCGAGGCCCTGGACCGGGTGGGGATGCAGAGCCTGTTCGAAGCCGAGTTCGCGCTGCCGTACTTCACCCGGATCCAGACCACGGTCGAACGCCTGCTGGATCTCACGGACTGAACCGACCTCACCAGGGGGCGGCTGCGGCCACCCACTCCCACGGCATGCCTGCTCCGAGGGTGAACCGTGAGATACTCACCGCCAGTGCCGGCGCTTCCCCCCAGGAGGCGACCGGCCGCCCAGGGGAGACACGACGAGGGGGGAAGGTGGCCGGCACCGTTCCGTTGGTGGACTACCTGAGGCTCGAGCCCTCGCCGTGCCTTCTCGCCCACGAGTGCGTGGCGTGCGGGGCACGATTCTTCGACCGTCGCAACGCCTGCGCAGCGTGCTCCGGAACCTCGTTCCGAGAAGCGGAGCTGCCGACCGAGGGTGAGCTGCGGACGTTCACCATCGTGTCGTACGCCGCGCCCGGCATCCCGGTTCCCTTCGTGGCCGGCGTCGTGGACTGCGGCGGGACCAGCGTGCGGGCCAACGTGATCAACGTGGTCCCCGACGCCGACCACGTGCGCACCGGCATGAAGGTCCGGCTCGCAACCTACGTGGTGGGGGTGGACAGCGAAGGGACCGAGGCCATCGGATTCGGCTTCGAACCCCTCGACGGGGCCACGACCCCCGCCGACGCCAGGGAGACCGAACCGGGGAAGGAGCAGCCATGAGCGACGACGGCATCTGGATCCTCGGGATCCACATGACCAAGTTCGGCAAGCACCCCGACAAGGACGTGATCGACCTGGCGGCCGAGGCGGCGCTGGGCGCGCTCGCCGACGCTGGGGTGACGATGCGCGACCTGGGGGTGCTCGCCGCCGGCAACCTGATGTCGATGGGTGCTCCCACCGGCCAGCTGCTGCAGAAGCAGATCGGCCAGACCGGCATCCCCGTCTACAACGTGTCGAACGCATGCGCCACCGGCGCCACCGCGTTGCGGACCGTGATCATGGCGATCAAGGCCGGCGAGTGCGACCTGGGCCTGGCGGTCGGGGTGGAGAAGCTCGCCGGGGCCGGCCTGCTCGCCGGCGGGACCCGCAAACAGGAGGCGCCGACGTGGACCCCGCAGGGCCGCTACGGCGCCGTGGCCCCGATCGACGGGCGGATCGGCACCGAGACCATGCCCGGGGTGTTCGCCCAGATCGGCCTGGAGTACGGACACCGCTACGGGGGGACGAGCTTCGAGCTGTTCGCCCGGATCTCGGCGAAGAACCACGCCCACTCGACCCTCAACCCGCTCGCCGCCTACACGAAGGCGATGTCGGTGGAGGAGATCATGAACGACGTCATGATCGCCTACCCCAACACCCGCCCGATGTGCTCCGCAAACTGCGACGGCGCAGCCGCGGCGGTGCTCGTGTCCGGGGCCAAGCTCCGCACGCTGGATCCCGACCAGCGGCGGCGAGCGGTCAAGGTCTCGGCCAGCGTGCTCACCTCCGACCCGTGGACCGAGAGCTGCCAGGTCCTCCCCGACGTCAACACCCTCACCCGGCAGGCCGCGCTCGCGGCATACGAGTCGTCGGGGGTGTCGCCCGACGATCTGGACCTCGTGGAGCTGCACGACTGCTTCGCCACCGCCGAGCTGGTGCACTACGACAACCTCATGCTCTGCCCCGAGGGCGGCGCGGTCGACTTCTTCGAATCGGGTGCGCCGTTCCGGGACGGCAGCCTGCCGGTGAACGTGTCGGGTGGGCTGCAGTCGAAGGGTCACCCCATCGCGGCCACCGGTATCGCGAACGTCTACGAGATCTGCCAGCACCTGCGCGGGGAGGCCGGTGACCGCCAGATCGAAGGGGCGAGGGTCGGCCTCGCCCACGTGATCGGGCTCGGCAGCGCCTGCGGTGTCCACGTGCTCGAGCGGGCTGCTTGAACCTCGGGGTCCTCTCCGACCCGATCCCGTCCGGGGTCCGGCACCTCGGGCGCCACGCCAGCGAGTGGCTTCCTCGACGAGCAATGTAGTCACGTTCAGAGCTATCGTGACCACATGGACGTGGCAGTTCGGGAGCTGAAGGCGAAGCTGTCGGCGTACCTGCAGCGTGCCGCCGGGGGCGAGCTCATCACGGTCACCGACCGCGGGCGCCCGGTGGCGGTGCTGGGTCCGCCGATCGGTGCCGCCGATCTCGACGCGGCCGCTGCTGCCGGTTGGCTGACGCGAGCCACGGTGAAAGGACTCCGCCCGACCCGCCGGTTCGCAGCCGTCCGGCCCGTGCAAGAGGTACTGGACGAGGATCGGGGCGAGTGACCACCTACGTGGACACCAGCGTCCTGCTCAAGCGCTACGTGGAGGAGCCCGATTCCGAGCGGGCGGTCGAACTGCTGGTGGCCGATCCCGAGCTGGTCACCGGACGGCACACCGTCGTGGAGGTCCGGCGCAACCTCGCCCGCGTGCTGCCTGCCACCAGCGCCACCGCGGCCCGAGCGGCGTTCACCGAGGATCTCGCGGCGCTGTCGATCGTCGAGCTGGACGCGGCCACCTGCGAGCTCGCGGCGACCATCGCCGAGCAGACCGGTGTGCGAACGCTCGACGCCCTCCACCTCGGCGCAGCCCACCGCATCGGCCGGGCCATCACCTTCCTCACCTTCGACGCCCGGCAGGCGCAAGCCGCCCGCGCCCTGGGTTTCACCGTGGCCGGGGCCTGATCGCCGGGGTCAGGCGCCGTCGGTCACCAGCTGACCCGCGGTCACTCCTCGGTCAGGTCGGCACCACGACCCTGGATCGTCCCTCGGCCTTGGCCCGGTAGAGCGCTCGGTCGGCCTGCTCGAGCATGCCCTCGGGACCGAGAGCGGTCGGTAGCTCGATCAGCACCCCGCCGACGCTGGCGCTGACCGGTACCGGCCCCTTGGCGGTCGGCAGCGGGCGGGAGACGGCCTCGAGCAGCCGGCGGCCGATCGTCTCCAGCTCCCCGTGCCCGTCGCAGCGCCGGCACACCACGACGAACTCGTCGCCGGCGTACCGGCACACCACGTCGCCGGGACGCAGCGCGGCACGCAGTTGCTCCGCGGTGTGGATGAGCAGCTGATCACCGACATGGTGCCCGTAGGTGTCGTTGACTTGCTTGAACCGGTCGAGATCGACGAACAGCACACCGACCGAACCGCCCTCATTGGAGGTGAACCCAACAAGCACCTCGGTGAGCATGGCCCGGTTGCCCAGGCCGGTGAGGACGTCTCGGCGAGCGGCCTCGCGGAGCCGCTCCTCGGTGCGGTGCCGCTCGGTCACGTCGACGAACTGCAGCAGCAAACGCCGGGTCTCGTTCACCGGGCCGTGGAGGTGGGAGGCAGTGACGTGGACCCATCGCCATTCCCCGTCGGCGAGCTGCAGCCTGACGTCACCGTTCCAGGCTGGCGCCTCGCCCACCAGTACCGCCCGCCAGCCAGCGGTGTCCCGGTCGTCGGGGTGCACCCGGCTCCCGACCCGCTGGCCCACCAGCTCGGCGGCAGAGAGGCGGAAGAACATGCACGCCGCGTCGTTGACGTCGGTGACCTGTGCGTTGTGATCGGCGATGATCATCGGCACCGCGGAGCGCTCGAACAGCACCCGGACGTCTTCGTCGTGTGCTCGCTCCAGCTCCAACAGGTCCCGTTCACGGCTGAGCCGCACGGACGCCAAGCCGACCGCGGCCATCACACCAGCGAGCACCACGAGCAACCGGAGGGGGAGCTCGCCGGTGAGCGACAGCTCGTCACCGATGGCGATCACCACGGTCCCGGCCAACGCGAGCGCCCCGATCGCTGCGGTGGCGCGGCGCCCCGCGACCATGCCGGTCACGAGGGGACCGATGAGCACCGCGGTCGCCGGCACACTGCGGTTGCCGTCGAGCAGCGCGCCGATCACGACCACCACAACGACGGCCGCACCAGCCAGGACGGCTACGCGCTCACCCCGCCGGCGGAATCGCCGACCAGCCCCCTGAGGGTCGTTCCTACCCGCCGGATGCATGCACTCACGGTACTGAGCCGGCACGCTCAGCGGTCAACGGGCCGATCGACGCACCGCCGGTCTGCGGCTGGCATCGGTCGATTTGCCTGATACCCTATGGGGTATGTGTTCGAGAGTGACCTGTCCCACCTGTGATCGTCCGACCTTCCGGGGCTGCGGCCAGCACGTCGAGCAGGTGCTCGGCGACGTGCCGGTCGACCAGCGCTGCCAGTGTGATACGGCACCCCGCCGACGCTCCTGGTTCTCCCGTCGCTGAGCTCGCGCTCGATTCCCGACCGCTGCGATCAACCCGTGTAGCGGGGGATCACGGCGCCTGGGGCCAGCTCCCCGGAGCGATCCTCGCTGCCGCCCGCGGGGGGCGAGGTCGTGGTGACCGCCGTCGAGGTGCTCGATGGCGGAGAGCTGGTGGACGTCGTGGTCGTCGTGTCCACCGGGTCCTCGTCGCGAGGGACGGGCACAGCGGTTTGTCGGTAGGTGTGATCGGTGCTGACCGTCGCGGTCCGCTCCGCGGTGGTGGAGACCACCCGATAGCGGGCCTGCAGCGCGTCCTCGGTCAGCTCCACGATCAGGTAGCCCCGATCCGAGGCGTTGACGTGCTCGAACCACGGCAGCGCGCCGACCACCGCTTCGACCACCGCAGGCGGCGCGGCGGTGAACCGGCTCGAGATGGGCGGCCCCACCAGCTCCACCCCCACCGGCGGGGTACTCGGATCCTCGAGCTCGCGATGCAGCTTCGCCAGCGCGCCGAGATGGATGTCACCGGTGACCACCACGGGGTTCGGGACGTCGCGCAGCACGGACCACAACCGCTGGCGCGCCGCTGGGTAGCCGTCCCATTGGTCCATGTTGCGGGCCGTGCCGATCGGCATGGGAGCGAAGACGACCTGGTTCGCCAGGACCTCCCAGACCGCCTCACGGGAGCCCAGCGCGTCGAGCAGCCAGGCCTCCTGGGAGGGGCCGAGGAGCGTGCGGCCCTCATCGTCCCAATCGCCGCACGGCGAACTGAGCCCCCCACCGCAAGGCTGGGGGTCACGGTGTTGGCGTGTGTCGAGCAGGTGGAACCTCGCCAGCCCACCCCACCGGATCGACCGATGGATCACCACGTTCGGCCCCGCAGGCACCCGGAGCCGCACCGGCAGGTGCTCGTACCACGCCTGGTAGGCCTGGGCCCGGCGGGAGAGGAACTCCCCCTCCGGAACGCCGTCGGCGCTGTGGACGCCTGCGTAGTCGTTGTCGACCTCGTGGTCGTCCCACACGACCAGCCACGGGCACATCGCGTGCGCGGCCTGCAGATCGGGATCGGACTTGTAGAGCCCGTAGCGGTTCCGGTACCCGGCCAGCGTGGTCGCCTCGGGGCTGCCGTGCGAACGGACCGGTCCCGACCCGCCGCCCTCGTAGATGTAGTCACCCAGATGGACGACCAGATCGCACCCTTCGGTGCTGAGCGCCCGGTGGGCCGTGTAGTAGCCGTCGACGTAGCGCTGGCAGGACGCAACACCGAAGCGCAGCGGGGCTCGCACGCCGGGTGCAGGCGCTGTGCGCGCCCGTCCCACCGGAGAGGTCCACCCGCCGGCCCGGAACCGGTAGTGGAACCAGGCGTCCGGTGGCAGCCCGCTCACCTCGACGTGGACCGAGTGGGCGAGGGCGACAACGGCGACGCTCACCCCGCTGGCCACGATCGTCGCGAAGGACGGGTCGGTGGCGACCTCCCAGGTGACCGGCAGGTCGACGCCGGGCATGCCTCCACCGCTGGTGGGTGCGGGCGCGAGGCGGGTCCAGATCACGAACCCGCCGGGATCGGGGTCGCCACTCGCCACGCCGAGGGTGAACGGGTCGTCGGGGAGGGTCACGTCCGCTGGCAGGGCCTGGCCGCTGCCTTGCCACCGGGCAGCGGCGATGGCTGCGATGGTGCCTGCCAGGAACGACCGCCTGGTGATCGACGGAGTCGCCATGGACAGCGTGGTGGCAGGGCGCTGGCTCAGGTCGCGGCCTCGATCAGTGGTGCGCGGACCTGATCGATGCTGCCCACGCCACCGCCAGGATCGGCCGGCGCGGGTACGCGGAGCGCCTGAGCCGACAGCGTGGGACGAACGGCGAAGGCGGGATCGGTTCCCAGGTCCGCCGGCCGGGCGAGCAGCACGGCGACCACGGCCACGGCCCCGAGCACCAGACCGGCGGGCAGCGACGACCACGCGGTGACGGCGGCGACTGCGCTTACCGTGCCCAGCCAGACGATGGTCAGCCGGCGGACCGGCTCACGCCAGCACTCGAACCGCCGATGGAGACGCTGCAGCTCGACGAACGAGCGGCAGCGGGAAGTGAGGAAGATGGCGCTGCCGCGCACCGCCGCGAAGGCGACGCACACGACCAGTGCCCGCGCCGGGGACCCGGTGAGCACCGCGAGGGCGATCGTGAGCGGCACCGCGGTGGACATCACGTAGGTCATGACTCCGGTGCCGATCTGGAAGCCGAAACCGCCTCCGTAGAACCAGGCGCGGTACGCCGAAAGCCAGTCCTCGTTCACCTGCCGTCGCAGGAAGGGAGTGCGCCACGGGGTGAACCCGGCATCGACGAGCACGCCCGTGAACGCACCCAGAGCGATCAACGCGAACCGAGACACGACGGGCGGATCGACGAGCGCGACGCCAGCGGCGAGCAGAGCGCAGGCACTCCCCACCACCAGGCCACCGATCAGCGCCCCGATCAGGAAGAACGTCGCGGTGCTCCCGAACCGGTGGCCACGTCCCGCCTCCGCGACCGGAGTGATCGACGAGAGCATGGATTGCCCGCACGGGGACCAGGTGCTACGCACCGCCGCGACCACTCCCGATCCGATCGCGAGGGCGAGGAGGAGATCGGTGTTCGGCACGCCCATCATCGTAGGTGACCGCGGCCTGCGCCGCGAGTGGCGCGGCCATCCTCGCCCCGATGCTCAGCTCAGCTCTCGGCCAACCAGATCTGGGACCACCACGGCTTACCGTCCGTGCGGGCGAACCCTCCCGAGGCGGGGATGTCGAGACCGTTGACCCGAGCCTGCGCGATCAACGCCCACGCCTGGTGGTAGAGCCAGACATACGGGAGCTGCGCGTTGAGCTCCCGCTGTGCGGTCTCGTAGAGGCGACGCAGTTCGACAGGATCGTTCGTGGCCCGCGCTGCGTCCAAGGCCGCATCGAGCGCGGGTGAGCGGGTCTGGGTGAAGTTGATGCTCACCTGACCCGGCCCTCTGGCCGTGCTGGAGTGCCAGAAGATGTAGTTCGAGTCGGGGAAGACGTAGCTGAACTGCCGGAACATCGCCGCGTCGTAGTTCCCGACCACGACCTCGTTTATGTAGGAGGCCTGCTCCACCGGCATCACGGTGGCTCGGATGCCCACTTGCGCCCACTGCGCTTGCAGGATCGCAGCGACCCGCTCCATCTCGTCGCCCGCCGTCGCCCGCAGGGTGAACGCAAGCTCGCTCGCACCGGTCTCGGATCGGTAACGCTCGAGCTCTCGGCGAGCACCTTCAGGGTCGTAGCTCGGATACCCGGTGTCTGCGACGTACCACTCCTCGCCTTCGGAGAAGGGGCCGGTGGCCGGGCGCAAGACGCCTGCGCCGATGGTCTCGACCACGGCGTCATGGTCGGTGGCCAGCGCGACCGCTCGGCGAGCCGCGTCGTTGTCGAAGGGCGGGCGACCCTGGTTGAGCATCACGATCGCCTCGAAGTTGGCCATGTCGACCGCGGTGTCGTACTGGGGCCGCCCCTGGAGATCGCGGATCGTCTCCACGTCGGAGGTCTGGATCATCTGCACGTCCCCGGCGCGAAGCGCCGCGACGCGTGCGGTCGGGTCGGTGAGCACCCGGAAGGTGATCCCGTCGAGGTACGGCAGCGGAACGCCGCTCGCGTCACGCTTCCAGTAGCCGGGATTGCGCTCGACGGTGATCGCGTTGCCCGGCTCCCAGCTCACGAAGCGGAACGGCCCGGTGCCGACAGGCTTCGACGGGCCGTCCTGGCTGGTGAGCGTGACTGGCGCGGCCATGAAGCCACCTTGGGCGGCGAGAGTGTAGTCGTAGCCGAACCACGGGGTGCGCATGCGGACCTCGACCGTGCGGTCACCGACGACCACGACCTCCCGGATCGGCTGCAACGACTGCGAGGCGATCGCTGACGCCAGCCGGGCGTCGATGTTCTGCTTCACCGCCGCCGCGTCGAACGGGGTGCCGTCGTGGAACACGACACCGTGCCGTACCCGGATGGTCCACACGGTGCCGTCCTCGTTCGGCGTCACGGACTCGGCCAGGTTCGGCACGAGCCGGCGGTTCTCGTCGAAGGCGAGCAGTGTGTCGTAGATCGCCGAGGCGACCATGCTGCCCGCCATGGCGAAATTGGAGCGGGCAGGGTCCCACCCGTTGCTCTCCGCGTCGATGCCCACGATCAGCCGACCGCCCGCTCTGGGGGTGCCCTCGTCCGACACCGAGCCGGGGGCCAGGGTCTGCGTCGACCGGTCACCATCGCTGCTGCTCGAACAGGCCGAGATGACCAGCACGACCGCCAAGAACCACCAGCCACGACGCGAGCTGTGCCTCCGGGCACCGGTATCGATCATGGATCGTACCGACCTGCTGCAGTCGGGCCGGGTCGCGACTCAGCTGGGCTGCGGCACGATGCGCAGGTACGGCTTCGGTGCCCGCCAGGTGCCGAAGAGCTGCTCGGCCTCCTCGTTGCTCACCGAGCCGGCGATGATCACGTCCTCGCCCTGCTTCCAGTTGACCGGGGTGGCCACCTTGTGGGTCGCGGTGAGCTGCAGCGAGTCGATGACCCGGAGCACCTCGTCGAAGTTCCGCCCGGTGGTCATCGGGTACACGAGGATCAGCTTGATCTTCTTGTCCGGGCCGATCACGAAGACGTTGCGAACCGTCTGGTTGTCAGCTGGGGTGCGCTCTTTGGCGTCACCCGACGTGCTCGCCGGCAACATCCCGTAGAGCTTTGAGACCGTGAAGTCCGCGTCCCCGATGATCGGGTAGGTGGGGCGGGCCCCCTGGGTCTCCTCGATGTCGTCGGCCCACCGTTCGTGGTCTTCGGTGGCGTCGACCGACAATCCGATGATCTTCACCCCCCGCCGTTCGAACTCGGGCTGGATCTTGGCCATGTAGCCCAGCTCGGTGGTGCACACCGGCGTGAAGTCCTTCGGATGCGAGAACAGCACCGCCCACGAGTCCCCGATCCACTCGTGGAACCGAATCCTGCCGTGGGTGGTCTCCGCCTCGAAGTCCGGAGCCTCCTGGTTGATCTGCAGACCCATCGCACACCTCCCCAAATCCTGATCAGAGTGGTCGGGTTTTACCGCCGGCACGGCGAAACCACAACCACTTGGGGCCTAGCGATCGGGAAAGCCGCCCGGCGAGATGGCCACTAGCCTCCTGCGAGGGGCCACGCGAGCCGAGCCGCCAGGAGGGAGCCAGTTGCGGTGAGACCGCTGCGCTACGCGATCAACGTCACGCTCGACGGTTGCTGCGACCACCGGGCGGGAGTGCCGGACGCGGAGTCGCATGCCCACTGGGCAACCACGCTGGCCCGTGCCGACGCACTGCTGTTCGGCCGGGTGACCTACCAGATGATGGAGGAGGCCTGGAGGCGGCCGGCCGACGGTCGGTGGCCCGAGTGGATGGGCGAGAGCGACATCGCGTTCGCCGAAGTCATCGACGGCGCCCGGAAGTACGTGGTGTCCAGCACGCTCGACGAGCTCGACTGGAACGCGGAGCTCCTGCGTGGGGATCTCGGCGAGGCCGTCCGCCGTCTCAAGGACCAGCCAGGCCCGGAGCTGCTCGTCGGCGGCGTAACCCTCCCACTGGCGCTCGCGGACCTCGGATTGATCGACGAATACGAGTTCATCGTCCAGCCCGTCCTCGCCGGGCACGGGCCGCGGTTGCTCGACGGTCTTGCCCAGCGGATCGATCTCGAACTGGTCGACCGACACGTGTTCCGTTCGGGTGCCGTGTCGCTCCGGTATCGGCCGGCGCCGGAGAACAGTGTAGCACGTTGATGTAAAGCAGATCGCATCATGATGCTACAGTGATGGCATGCGGACGACAGTGACGCTGGACGAGGATGTGGTGAAGGCCCTCGAGGCCCTCCGCCGCGAGCGAGGCTTGGGCACATCCGCGGCGTTGAACGAGCTCGTCCGCCGCGGGCTCGCAGCCACCGAGCCACCGAGAGCCCGGTTCCGCCAGCGAACCTCCTCGATGGGGACACCCAAGGTGGCCCTCGACGACATCGGCTCGGCGCTCGAGCTGCTCGAGGGTGAGGGGCACGGGTGATCGTCGACGCCAACGTGCTCCTGTACGCCCGCAACGAGGCCGATCCCCGGCACGACCAGGCTCGCACCTGGCTCGAGGACGCGCTGAACGGCCCGACCCGGGTCGGACTGCCGTGGTGGACGCTCGTGGCATTCGTGCGCATCGCCACCAACCCGCGGGCCTTCCCCCATCCGCTCACTCCCACCGAGGCCGCGCTCCAGGTCGGCGAATGGCTCGACGCGCCTCGCGCCTGGCTCCCCGAGCCGAGCGCGGCGTATCGCGAGGTGTTCATCGCGCTGGTGCGTGACCACGACGTGCGCGGCCCGCTGGTCACCGACGCCCAGCTCGCCGCGCTGGCAATCGACCACGGTGTGCCGGTCGTGTCCACCGACGCCGACTTCGCCCGGTTCCCCGCCGTCGAGTGGATCAACCCGCTCGGGACGAGATGATCGCCGGGCTGTCTGCGGCGGTCTGACCCCGACGGTCTGACCCCGGCGGTCTGACCCCGACGGGTGACCATGGCGGTTCGATCGCCGCGCCGCTGGGCGTGCCGGCCGCCCCGGGGAGCACGTGACTTTCGCTACACATGTGTTGCGATTCTCGTCTCCCACTGCTAGCGATGACGGTGCCCTCCCCGGCCACGCCGGCGACCGGTACCGATCGAGCGCACGAGAAGGAGCAACGAGCCCATGGGAGACCGACGGGAGCGACTCGCCTACGAACGCCGATGGCTGATCCTGGCGGTGCTGTGCTTCAGCCTGCTGGTGATCGTGCTCGACAACTCGATCCTGAACGTGGCCATCCCGACGATCGTGCGGGACCTCGACGCCACCAACACCCAGCTGCAGTGGATGGTCGATTCCTACACGCTGATCTTCGCCGGCCTGCTGCTCACCGCCGGCGCGCTGGGCGATCGGTTCGGGCGCCGCGGGGCGTTGCAGATCGGCTTTTTGATCTTCGGAGGCGGATCGGCCCTATCGGCGCTGGCTGGCACCGCCGACCATCTCATCGCCACCCGGGCCTTGATGGGTGCCGGAGCGGCGCTCATCATGCCGGCCACGCTCTCGATCATCACCAACGTCTTCCCCGCTGAGGAGCGGGGCCGGGCGATAGGAGTGTGGGCGGGCGTCGCCGGCCTGGGTGGAGCGCTCGGACCACTGACCGGCGGGTTCCTGGTCGAGCACTTCTACTGGGGCTCGGTGTTCTTGGTGAACATCCCCATCGTCGCCATCGGGGTGATCGCCGGGTTCTTCCTGATCCCAACCTCGAAGGACCCTGCCGCCCCGCGACTCGACATCGCCGGCGCCGCGCTGTCGATCATCGGCCTGACTGCGCTGCTCTACGCGATCATCGAGGCGCCCGCCGAGGGGTGGTCGGACCCGAAGATCCTCGGAGGATTCGCGGCTGGCGCTGCGCTGCTGGTGGTGTTCGCCCTGTGGGAGCGACACACCGATGCACCGATGCTCGACGTGAGCTTCTTCAAGAACCCGAGGTTCACCGCCGCGAGCTCCTCGATCACCCTGGTCTTCTTCGCCATGTTCGGCTCTATCTTCCTGCTCACCCAGTACATGCAGTTCACCCTCGGGTTCGAGCCGTTCGAGACCGGTCTGCGGATGCTGCCGTTCGCCGGGGCGATGATGATCACCGCTCCCACCAGCGCCCGGCTGGCCGAGCGGGTCGGGACCAAGGTGACCGTCGTGGCCGGGATGCTGCTGGTCACCGCGGGGTTGGTGACCATGACCACCCTGGCCGCCGACACCTCCTACCCGGCCCTCGTCTGGCGGCTGATGCTGGTGGCGATGGGCATGGGGTTGGTGATGGCCCCCGCTACCGAGTCGATCATGGGATCGCTGCCCCTGGCGAAAGCAGGTGTCGGCTCCGCGGTCAACGACACCACCCGGCAGGTGGGTGGGGCGCTCGGCGTGGCGGTGATCGGCAGTGTGCTCTCGTCCACCTACGGGCATCGGATCGAGGCGTTCTTCTCGGCCCACCCGGCACCGCCGGAGGCGCTGGCGGCGGCGAAGGGATCGCTGGGAGGGGCCATAGCCGTGGCTACGAACCTCCAAGGTGTCCCCGGGCTCTCCGCGCTGGCGGGCGACCTGCTCTCCACCGCCAACGAGGCGTTCATCGATGCTCTGCACCACGGCGTACTCGTCGGGGCCGTGGTGACCATTCTCGGTGCGCTGGTGGCGGCGGTCTGGCTGCCACAGCGGGCCCGCGCCGAGGACGTGGCCAGCCAGGAAGTCGAGTACGAGCTTGAATGGGACCTGGCTGAACAGCCCTCAGCCTGATCGGGATCCTGCACGGTCGGGATCCCACTCGATCTGTCGCTCGTCCGATGAGCCAGCACACCGAGCACCACCGACCGGGTCGCCCACGCAGCGAGGAAGCTGATGTCGCGATCTTCGACGCGACCCGCACCCTCTTCGGGGAGCTGGGCTACGGAGCATTGACCATCGAGCAAGTGGCGGCCCGAGCCGGGGTGGCGCGGTCGACCATCTACCGTCGGTTTCCGAACAAGGCGGAGCTGGTGATGGCTGCGCTCGAGGCGGCCATGCCAGCCGAGCCGCTGGTGCCCGACACCGGCACGCTCGAGGGCGACCTGTACCAGCTCGGCATCGGGCTGCGCGAGCTGCTCCGCTCGAGCCAGCTCGGCGCGATCTTGCCCGCCGCGATGACCGCTCGATCAACCCACCCGGAGCTGGCCGCACTGCACGAACGGTTCCTACGACGACGGCGCCGGCACGCGGTCGACGCCGTCCGCCGTGGGATCGAGCGAGGTGAGGTCCGCGCCGACGTGGACCCCGAACTGCTCATCGACTTGGTCGTCGGACCCGTCTTCCTGCGGGCCCTGCTGACCGGCGGGCGCCTCGACGATCGGGCGCTGCGCCGGCTCGCCCGGGCCGCCGTCGACGCTCATCGCTGAACCGTCTGGCCCGATCTCCGGGGCAGTCCTCGACCTCTTCGATCGCACACACGTCGCTCAGGCGGTGGGCACCACCTTGAAGGCCTCGGCCAGCCGGCCCCGGTCGAACCCGGCCCCCTCGGCGTTCGCCGCCAGCCACCCGCTCACCATGGCGTCGAGCCCGTCGCGATGGCCGGTCTGGCTGGCGTGCGCTCGCAGGGCCGCCATCTTGTCGGCGAAGGTCTCCGTGACGTCCACCACCAGGTCCGGATCGGGGTGGGCCATCAGCCACACCTGCGGCACGGTGTGCGGGGCGTGGCCCTCCTCCAACAGCTCGGGGAAGGCCCGGGGGTTGCGGGCGTCGGGGTAGACCGCGCACAGCGTCGCCTCCCCGGCGGCGAGGTGGTCGGGGTGGCTGGCGAAGATCCGCTCGAGGATCCGCACCGGTGACTGGCAGATCACCAGCTCTGGCCGGCACCGGCGGATCACCCGGGCCAGGTCCCGCCGCAGGGCCAAGTCGGCCACCACCATCCCGTCGGGGTGCCGCAGGAAGGTGAGGTCCTCTACCCCGACCGCAGCCGCGGCCGCCCGCTGCTCGGCCTCCCGCAGCTCCCGCAGCTCCTCGGCGCTGCGGGTCAGGTCGTCGTCGCCGGCGTCGCCCGAGGTCACCAGGCAGTACGACACCGAACAGCCGACCCGCACCAGCGCGGCCACCGTCCCCGCCGCCCCGAAGTCCACGTCGTCGGGGTGGGCGCAGACCACCAGCGCCCGCTCGGGCGCCGCCAGCGGGCCCCGGTCCGTGACCAGCTCCCCCACGGGCCCCGCCACCTAGCGCAGCACGTAGTCGTCGGGGTTCACGCGGCGGGTCTGCTGCCAGTACTCGAGCAGCGAGAACGGCCAGTTCTGGGCGCTGCGGCCGGTCTCGTTGCGGTACCAGCTGTTGACCGTGGACACCCCCCAGGCGCGGGTCAGGTTCCCGGCGTCGATGCGCTCGTTGTAGGCGTCGTGCACCTCGGGCTTCGGGTCCAGCGAGCCGTACCCGCCCTCGAGCAGCAGCCGCAGCGCGTCGAGCACGTAGCGGACCTCGCACTCGGAGAAGTAGATGATGCTGCCGTTGATCACGATGTTGGTGTTCGGGCCGTACAGGCAGAACAGGTTCGGGTAGCCGGGCACCGTGATCCCCAGGTAGGCGCGGGCGTCGCCCTTCCAGTGCTCGTGCAGCTCCACTCCGCCCCGGCCCACCACCTCCATCGGCGTGAGGAACTTCGACGCCTGGAAGCCGGTGCCGTAGATGATCACGTCCACGGCGTGCTCGACGCCGTCGGCGGTGCGGACCCCCGCCGGGGTGATCTCGGTGATCGCCTCGGTGATGAGCGACACGTCGTCCCGGGTGAGCGTGCGGGCCCAGATCCCGTTGTCGCGGATCACCCGCTTGGCCGCCGGCGGGTAGTGGGGGGTGACGGCCTCGAGCAGCTCGGGGTGGTCGCCGAACTCGGCCTGCAGGTAGCCGAGCAGCATCTGGCGGACCATCTCGTTGCCGGCGCTGACCGACTCGTCCTTCGGTTCCCAGTCGGGGTCGACGGTGACCAGCGGGAGCAGGCCCTCGCAGTTCCGCCAGAACAGCCAGAACCGGTACCAGGAGGCGTAACCGGGCACGTGGCGGAACAGCCA
Organism: Rhabdothermincola sediminis; assembly: GCF_014805525.1. Lineage (NCBI taxonomy): Bacteria > Bacillati > Actinomycetota > Acidimicrobiia > Acidimicrobiales > Iamiaceae > Rhabdothermincola > Rhabdothermincola sediminis. The sequence continues at coordinate 65,626 of NZ_JACFSZ010000019.1, forward strand.
CATCTGCTCCTCGGACACGTCGTCGTGGTAATCGGGGGTGGGCAGCAGCCACGGCGGGGTGCGCTGGAACACGAGCACCTCGGCGGCCTCGTCCGCGATCGGGGGCACGAACTGCACCGCGCTCGCGCCGGTGCCGATCACCGCCACCCGCTTGCCCGCCAGGTCCACGCCGTGGTCCCAGCGGGCCGAGTGGAACGACGGCCCGGCGAAGGTGTCCCGCCCGGGGATGTCGGGGAAGCTCGGCCGGTTGAGCTGACCCACCGCCGAGACGATCGCGTTGGCCTCGAGGGTCTCCTCCCCTTCGGGACCGCGAACCTGGAGCACCCACACCTGGCGGTCCTCGTCCCAGGTCGCCCGGGTCACCTCGGTGCGGAACCGGATGTGGTCGCGCACCCCGAACTCGTCCGCGCAGCGGCGGAAGTAGTCGAGCAGCACGTCCCGGGTGGAGAAGTGCTGTGGCCAGTCGTCGCGCTGGGCGAACGAGTAGCTGTAGAAGTGGTTGGACACGTCGACCCGGCAACCCGGGTAGGAGTTCTCCAGCCAGGTCCCCCCGACGTCCTCGTCCTTCTCGAGCACCACGTAGGGGATCCCGGCCTGCCCGAGCCGGTGGGCGGCGAGCAGCCCGGACATGCCCGCCCCGATAACGACCACCCGGAACGGCCGGTCCGGGGCGAGCTCCTCCTTCCGCCAGCCGGGCGCACGCAGGTCCTCGCCGGCGATGCCGAGCTCCTCCTCGAACAACGGGAGGTAGTCGTCCTCGGCCGAGCCGCCGACGACGAACTCGAGCAGCGGTCGCAGGTCGTCGTGGGAGGGGGTGGCGGGAGGCGGGCAGCCGGCGTCGCGGTAGCGGCCGAGGGCGGCGGCGGCGAGGTCCCGGGCCTCGGCCTGGGCCTGCGGGCTCAGACCCCCGTTGGGGTCGAGGATGGCGTTGGGGTCGGGGACGAACTCGTTGCGCAGGATCGAGCGATCCCCGGTGGCATAGGCCACCGCCGCGAGCAGGGGCGGCACCTCGGCCGCCTCGAGCAGCGAGCGGAGGGTGGCATCGTCCTCGACGATCGGCAGGGCGGCCCGGGTGCGTGACATGGCGGGAGTCTCGCGCAGGCCCACCCAGAACGCGTCGTCCCAGCTCATAACTGGCTCTCCGCGATGAGGTGTGGGGCGGCGTGAGGTCGGGGCGCTCTTCGTAGGGGTCCACCAGCGCGGCCAAGGGTCTCGCCATTCTGCAGATGTCTGACGTCCGCAGAAGAAGTGGAGAGACCCTT
>NZ_JACFSZ010000020.1 GCF_014805525.1 Rhabdothermincola sediminis
GCTCGCTCGGCGCGACCGCGCCGGCATCCGGAGCCACCTCGGCCTCGGTGGACGTTCCGGCCGCGGTCGGCTTCGCCGCCGCCTTCTTCGCCTTCTTGGCCTTCCCCGGCTCCTCGGGCTGCTGATCACGGATCAACCCCTCGCGCTCGGCCTTGCGACGGACGCGGTCGGCTTGGGCCTCGACCACGCTGGAGGAATGGCTCTTCACCCCGATCCCCAGCGATTCGCAGAGATCGAGGCACTCCTTGTTGGTCAGCCCGAGTTCCCTCGCCAGCTCGTAGACGCGGATGTTCGATGGCAACGGCAGCCTCTGTTCGTCAGCGTGAACCGCTCCAGCGGCGAGCAGGAGCGGTCCTCTATCCTCGCGCGGTCACCTGGAGCGCACGAAAAGCGGTTCAGGTCTCGCTCGACGGCTCGGAGCTCGTCGAGACGGCATCTTCGACGGTAGCGGCGGTCTCGGCAGCTTCCTCCGGCTCCCCGCCGCTGTCCTCACCGTCAACCCCCTCCGCGGCCGCAGCACGCTGCTGCGCGTCCGCCTCGAGGGCTTCGACCACGGCATCGGGGCCGTCCTCCACCTCGCGCTCCGCCAGCGACTCGGCAGCCTGCGACCACTGCTCGGCCGAGATCGCCTCCCCACCTTCGGCGGGCTGCCACACTTGCTCGCCCGTCTCCGGATCGACCACCCACTCGCCCTCAGCCCACTCCTGGTTGGCGTAGGCCTGCTCCTCGGCGAGCTGGGACTCGCTCTTGATGTCGACTCGCCACCCCGTCAGGCGGGCCGCCAGGCGCGCGTTCTGGCCCTCCTTCCCGATGGCCAGCGAGAGCTGGTAGTCGGGGACGATCACCTCCGCGGTGCCGGTTTCCTCGTCGATGCGGACCTCTTTGACCTTGGCCGGCGACAGTGCCTTGGCCACGAAGTCCGGGGCATCCTCGGAGAACGGGACGATGTCGATCTTCTCCCCCCGCAGCTCGTTGACGACCATCCGGACCCGGGCCCCCCGGGCGCCGACGCAGGCCCCGACCGGGTCGACGTTGGGATCGTTGGACCACACCGCGATCTTCGTGCGGGCACCGGGCTCGCGGGCGCAGGCCTTGATCTCCACCACGCCATCGGCGATCTCGGGCACCTCCAGCTCGAACAGCCGCTTGATGAGGCCCGGGTGGGTACGGCTCACCACGATCTGTGGGCCCTTGGCGGTCTTGCGGACCTCGACGATGTAGGCCTTCACCCGCGCGCCGGGCTCGGGCTTCTCGTAGGGGACCTGCTCGGCCTGCGGGAGCAGGGCCTCCACCCGCCCCAGGTCGAGCAAGGTGTAGCGGGAGTCGGTCTGCTGGATGATGCCGGTGACGATGTCGCCCTCGCGCCCGGCGTATTCCTCGTACTTCATCTCCCGCTCGACCTCGCGGATGCGCTGGCTCATCACCTGCTTGGCGGTCTGCGCGGCGATGCGGCCGAAGTCGGCGGGGGTGACGTCGAACTCCTCGCCGATCGGTTCACCGTCCTCGTCGAGCTCCTGAGCCATGACCCGGAACTCGACGGTCTCCGGGTCGATGGTGACCCACGCGTACTCGTGGGCCCCGGGCAGGCGCTTGTAGGCCGACTCGAGGGCGTCGGCCAGCGCGCCGAAGAGCGTGTCGACCGAGATGCCCTTGTCGGCGGCCAGGGCCTGCAGCGCATCCATCAGATCGGGGTTGCTCATGGGGCGTTGACCTCTCCTGTCTTCGGTGACTTCGACGGCTTCGGGTGCTTCGATCCACGGCTCGGGGAGCCGGGCTTCGGCCCCGGGCCCCATTCGAAGACCGTGCGCGCCCGCTCGATGTCGGCCAGCGCGAGCGTCCGGCGGTCACCGGCCGGCTCATCGAGCACCACGGTGATGTCCTCGTCGGTGGCCGCGGTGAGCTCGCCCGTGAGGCGCCGGGGCCCGTCGAAGCCGGGCCCGGTCTTGAGCGAGACCCGCTGGCCCACCGCCCAGCGGAAGTGCGCGGGGGTGCGCAGCGGTCGCTCGAGCCCGGGGCTGGTGACCTCGAGGGTGTACCGGCCGGCGATGGGATCGAGATCGTCGAGCGCCCTCGACACCGCTCGAGTGGTCGCGGTCACCGTGTCGAGGTCGACCCCACCCGGCCGATCGACGGTGACCCGGAGGACCCCGCCGGCGTGCTCGAGGTCGAACAGCTCGAGCCCCTGAGCCCACACGACGGGCTCCACGACGGCCCGCACTCGTTCACTCACGCTCATGGTCACCTCCTTCGGGGTCGGCCGCCTGGTCGGACAAGCTCGGATCGGGACGTTGCTGGTCTATGACACGAAAGGCGTGGGCCCCAGCCCACGCCTTCGCTCGGATCGAACGGATTGGCAACAGAAGTATAGGTCAGTACGCCCGGGCGACCACGGCGACGAGCCCCTGCTCATCCTGGCTCTCCGGGACCGACCCGTCGGGCCGCAGTAGGCACCGGACCGTCACCCCCCGCTCGGCCAGCTCGGCCTCACCCTCCTCCCCCAGCCGGGACCAGGGAACCCGAGCCCACCCCGTGGTCGCGGCCTCCACCGCCTCGGCGAGGCCCGAGACATCCTGGGTGCGCGCCTCACGCCTCTCGGTGGCGGACCGCAGGAGTGCGGACTGCTGTGCCTCGAGCAGATCGCTGACCGCCTCGTCGACCCCCTCGAGGGGCACGGCCGACTTGATGCCCGCCAACCGGTCGACCAGGGTGACCTCGCCGGCGGCGAGATCGCGGGGCCCGAGCTCGAGCCGCACCGGCACGCCCTTCAGCTCCCAGTCGGTGGCCCGGCGCCCGAGGGAGAGCGCCACCCGGTCGTCGAGGCGGGCCCGCACCCCTGCCCCGCCGAGCATCTCGGCCAACCGGCCGGCCTCCGCCACCACCCCACCTTCGTCCCGGACGGCCAGCACGACGGCCTGGATGGGAGCCAGGCGGGGGGGTACGCACAGGCCCCGGTCGTCGCCGTGGCACATGATCAGACCGCCGACCATGCGGGTAGACACCCCCCACGAAGTGGTCCAGGCGAGCTGCTGGGTGCCGTGCTCGTCGAGATAGGTGATCTCGAAGGCCCGGGCGAAGTTCTGACCCAGCTCGTGACTGGTGCCCATCTGGAGGGCCTTCCCGTCCCCGGTCATCGCCTCGCAGGTCATGGTGTTGGTGGCGCCAGCGAAGCGCTCCTTGCGGGTCTTGCGCCCGACCACCACCGGGATCGCGAGCACGTTCACCATGAAGTCCTCGTAGACCTCGTGGAGGATGCGCACCGCGTAGTCCCTGGCATCGGCCTCGGAGACGTGAGCGGTGTGACCTTCCTGCCAGAGGAACTCGCTGGTCCGGAGGAACACCCGAGGCCGCAGCTCCCAGCGCACCACGTTCGCCCACTGGTTGAGCAGCAGCGGCAGGTCCCGGTAGCTCTGCACCCACTTGGCCATGAACTCACCGATCACGGTCTCGCTCGTGGGCCGCACCACCACCGGCTCCTCGAGCTCCTTGCCGCCCGCCACGGTGACCACCGCCAGCTCGGGACTGAACCCCTCCACGTGCTCGGCCTCCCGGCGCAGGTAGCTCTCCGGGATGAAGAGCGGGAAGTAGGCGTTCTCGGCCCCCGCGGCCTTGATGCGGGCGTCGAGCTCGGCCTGCATCCGCTCCCAGAGCGCGTAGCCGTAGGGACGGATCACCATCGTCCCCCGAACCGGGCCGTTGTCGGCGAGCTCCGCCTTGTTGATGAGGTCCTGGTACCAGCGCGGGAAGTCCTCGGCCTGCGGGGTGAGGACGGGCGCTCTGTCCTTGGGTCCGGCCATGGGGGGCGAGCCTACCGGCCGGGTGCCGGCGCCCTCCGCGGGCCGGTGAGCCGGCGAGCGAGCGGCACGTACGCGGCGCGTCAGAGGTTGCGGATGACCTCGACCCGCTGCTCGCTGAGGTTCGCGTCTGCCCCCTGCTCGTCGAGCAGGGCCCGCCGATCGGCCTCCGCTTCGGCTGCCGCGCCCGCATCAGCGTGGTGCATCGCCTCCTCCACACCACCGTCGGCGATGAGCTTCGCCCACTCGACGAGCGCGTCGACCATCTCGTCCTCGGGCACCACCTTCACCACTTTGCCCTTGACGAACAGGTGACCGCGCCGGCGGCCCGCCGCGATCCCCAGGTCGGCCTCCCGGGCCTCACCGGGACCGTTCACCACGCAACCCATCACCGCCACCTGGATGGGCAGGTCCAGCGCTTCGAAGGCCCGCTGGGCATCGTTGGCCACCTGGATGACGTCCACCTCGGCCCGCCCGCAGGACGGGCAGGCGATGAGGTCCAGGCCCCGGCGCTCACGCAGGCCCATCGCCTCGAGGAGCTGGCGACCGGCTCGGGCCTCCTCGACGGGGTCAGCGGTCAGCGAGTAGCGGATCGTGTCGCCGATGCCTTCGGCCAGCAGGGTGGCGATGCCCGCGGTGGCCTTGACCAGCCCGCCCGGCGGCGGGCCGGCCTCCGTGACGCCGAGGTGCAGCGGGTGGTCGACGGTCTCGGACAGCAACCGGTACGCATCGATCATCAGCGGCACGTTCGAGGCCTTCACCGAGATCTTGACGTCGTCGAAGCCCACCTCGGCGAAGTAGGCCAGCTCCTGCAGGGCCGAGGCCACCATCGCCTCCGGGGTGACCCCACCGTGTGCCTCGTAGAGCGCGGGGTCGAGCGAGCCGCCGTTGACCCCGATGCGGATGGGTACCCCGCGGTCCTTGGCCTCCCGGGCCACGGCCTTGATGTGCTCGGGACGGCGGATGTTGCCCGGGTTCAGCCGCAGCCCGTGCACACCGGCCTCCAGGGCGGCGAGGGCCATGCGGTACTGGTGGTGGATGTCGGCGATGATCGGCACCGGCGAGCGGGGGATGATCCGGGCCAGGCCCTCCGCCGCTTCGATCTCGTTGCACGTGCAGCGCACGATGTCGCAGCCCGCGGCGGCGAGCGCGTAGATCTGGGCCAGGGTGCCGTCGACATCCGCGGTCTTGGTGGTGGTCATCGACTGGACCGAGACGGGCGCGTCCCCTCCGATGGCCACGTCACCCACGTGGATCTGGCGGGTGGAGCGCCGTTGGTACCGGGTCTGGTGCTGCATCGGTGGGTCAGGGTCCGAAGGGGTTGGGCACGGGGTTCACCACGTCGAGGTACATCGAGGTGAGGCCGAGCCCCACGAGCAGGAAGATCACGGTGTAGGTCACCGGCATGAGCTTGCTCATGTCGACCCGGTACCGGCGACCGCTCAACCGTCCTCGGACGGCCTCGTAGGTGGCCACCATGGCATGGCCACCGTCGAGCGGCGGCAGCGGCAGCAGGTTGAACATGCCGAGGAAGATGTTCACGATGATCAGGGTCCACAGGAAGCTGACCATGCCCGACTGGGCGGCCTGGGCACCTAGTCGGGTGATGCCGATGATCGAGATCGGCCGGCTCTCCTGGAGCTCGAGCTGGGCCTCGGGCACGTACTGCGGCCCGGCGGGGTCGAGGGAGTGCACCGCCGGTTCACCGGCCCACCGCGAAGCGTCACCGTTGCCGGAGGTGGTCACCAGCTCCGCGTACCGGCGTAAGCCCTCAGGGGAGAACACCGTGCCCACCCCCTTCACGGACTGCACGACAATGGAGCCGAACTCGGGCACGGTGCGGCCCGCGGCCTCAACCAGGCTCACCCGCACGGCCGGTGCCGGCCCCCGCACGATCCCCAGGAAGCCGGACGCGCCGTCGGGTGACAGGGCCACGGGAGCCTGCACCTCGGTCCAGTAGGCGCCGGGCCCTCGCTCGAACTCGATGCGCACCGTGCCCCGGGCCGACCCGAGCCGCTCCACGAACGCCTGGTAGGAGGCGACCCGTTCCCCGTCGACGGAGACGATGCGATCGCCGTCGCGCAGCGGCGGCAGCGCGGCGGCGCCGACCTCGTTCATCCGCCAGCCCGGCACCACCCCGAGCGTGATCTGCTCGCCACCCCGATCGACCACCACCTCGGTGGGCTGCCCGAGGGTGGGCGCGAGTGCGGGGCCGAGGCTCTCCCAGTCGCCCACCGGCGAGCCGTTGATCGACACCACCCGGTCGCCCGGCCGGATCCCGCCGGCCGCGGCGGCCGACCCGTCCAGCACCCCGTCGACCACCCACGCCCCGCTGTTGCGCTCCCCGAACCCGGCGAACACCACGAAGATCAGCACCAGGGCGATGGCGAAGTTGGCGAACGGGCCGGCCAGCACCGTCGCCAACCGGCGGGGGTAGGACATCGCCCGGTAGGTGTGGCTCTCGTCGACATCGTCGATCTGTTCCAGGTTGCTCATGCCGATGATGCGCACGTACGCGCCCGCGGGTAGCAGCTTCACGCCGTACTCGGTCTCACCCCGGCGGAACGACCAGATCTTGGGCCCGAAACCGATGAAGAACTCGGTGACCTTCATGCCCGAGCGCTTCGCCACCAGGAAGTGACCCAGCTCGTGCAGGAAGATCGAAACGACGATCGCCAGGATCATCGCCACCACGCCCCAACCGGTCAGGTAGCCGACGAGCCCCACGAACAGGCTGATCAGCAGTGGCCGCAGCCAGCCGCCCCTGGGTCCCGCCGGGGAGGGGGTGAGTGGTCGGCCGCTCGGGGCGGCATCGCCGCCGGTGGTCACGGGTTGCTCGAGGGTCTCGCTCACGTTGGCTCCGAGGTCCGGGGCGACGCGGGGCCGGGAAGGCTCCTGCCGATCAGGTTACGGGCGACCTGGCGGGCTCGGCGGTCGGCCTCCACCACGTCGTCGACGGAGCCCGCCCGAGCTCCGTCGTGGCGGTCGAGAGTCGACTCGAGCAACCCGGGGATGTCGATCCACCGGAGCCGGCGGTCCAGGAAGGCCTCCACCGCCACCTCGTTGGCCGCGTTGAGCCACGCCGGTGCGGTCCCGCCGGCCCGCGCCGCCTCGTAGGCCAGGCGTAGGCACGGGAACGCGTCGAGATCGGGGGGCTCGAACTCGAGGCGGGTGACGCGGCGCCAGTCGAGCCGGCCGAACGGGGTGACGATCCGGTCCGGGTAGGCCAGGGCGTACCCGATCGGCAGACGCATGTCCGGCGAGGAGAGCTGGGCGATCGTGGTGGCGTCGGTGAACTCGACCATCGAGTGCACGATCGACTGGGGGTGCACCACCACCTCGATCTCCTCCAGCGAGACACGCGCACCCAGGGGACCGGCCGGCGTGCCGAACAGCTCGTAGGCCTCGATGACCTCTAGGCCCTTGTTCATGAGGGTGGACGAGTCGACCGTGATCTTCGGGCCCATGTTCCAGGTCGGGTGTGCGAGGGCGTCCTCGACGGTGACCGACGCCAACTCCTCCCGACGACGACCACGGAACGGCCCGCCGCTGGCGGTGAGCACCAGGCGCGCCACCCGAGCGACGTTGTCGTTGGCTCGCAGGCACTGGTGGATCGCGCCGTGCTCGCTGTCGACCGGCACCAGTTCCGCGCCGGGTGTCCGGCGGGCCTGCTGCACGACCGGGCCTGCCGCGATCAGGGACTCCTTGTTGGCGAGCGCCAGTCGGCGACCGGCTTCGAGGGCGGCCAGTGTGACGGGCAGACCAGCGAAACCCACCACGCCGTTGACGATCACGTCGGCCTCGCCAGCCAGGCTGGCGAGGGCATCCGGCCCGGCGCGCACGTCGCAGGCGGGCAGGCGTTCGGCGAGATCGGCCGCGACCGAGGGGTCCGCGACCGCCACCACCTTGGGCCGGAAGGCGAGGGCCTGCTCGACCAGGAGATTGGGCCGGGACCCGCTCGCCCCGAGCGCCGTGAGTTCGAAGCGATCCGGCTCGGCCGCCAGCACCTCGAGGGTCTGCGTCCCGACGGAACCGGTGGAGCCGGCCACCGCGACGCGCACCCCAGTCATGGGCTCCAGGCTACCGACCCTCACCTCAAGCGAGCCGAAAGCCCGCGACTGGGATGCTCCCGGCCGAACTGTTCACCCCCACGCGGCTGGAGGCCGCGAATCCCTGAACAGTTCGGGGTTGCCGGCCGAACTGTTCACCAGAACGCGGCGCGAGGCCGCGAATCCCTGAACAGTTCGGGGTTGCCGGCCGAACTGTTCACCAGAACGCGGCGCGAGGCTGCGAGTCCATGAACAGTTCGGGGGGAGGAGGGGTGGTCGGATCAGAGGCCGGGGACGAGGTTGAGAAGCCGGGCCGCGTAGTAAGCGGCCGGCAGCACGAACAGCAAGCCGTCGAAACGGTCGAGGATCCCGCCGTGGCCGGGCAGCACGCTACCCATGTCCTTCAGGCCCAGATCTCGCTTGAACAGTGACTCCGCCAGGTCCCCGATGGGGGCCGCCGCGGCCACGAACAGCCCGAACACCAGCGCTTGGCCGGCCGAGAACGGCCCCGCACCGAACAGCACGGCGAACACGAACACCGCCAGCAGGCAGGCGAGCAACCCCCCGACGAGACCTTCGACCGTCTTGTTCGGACTCACGGTGGTGAGCGGGGTACGGCCGTACTGGCGACCGACGAAGAAGCCGCCGACGTCGTAGAAGACCGCTCCGGCGACCGCCACCAGCAGGATGCTCACCCCTTCCGCGGGGATGTCCAGGATGAGCCCGGAGAACGCGCCGAACATTCCCACGTAGACCACCGCGAGGAGCGTGACCCCGATGTTGGGAACGGGCCTGACCGATCCCCCCACCCCCAGCAGGAACCACAAGATGCTGAACACCAGCGTCAGGAACAGCACCAGCGGCATGGCCGGCTCGCCTCTCCAGTAGACCGCCAGCGGCAACGCGACCACGGCTGCCAAGCCGAGCAGCGTGGCCGGCCGGTACCCGCCACGGCGCAGGGCGCTGAACAGCTCGACCGCAGCGAGCACCACCACCACCTCGACCAGGATCATGGTCGCCGCAGGTCCGAGCTTGAACAGGATCAGCGCCACCACCGCGATCGCCAGCCCTACGAACACCGCCTGGGGAACGTCGCGCCCTGCACCGCCGGCGGAGGAGAGCTCCCCGGTCCGTGCACCTCGCCCGCGCTCGGGGGGACGGCCGGAGACCGGTTTGCGGTTCGAGGTGGGCCGATCCGGCGTGGCGGCCCGGGGTTGGCCGCTCGAGATGCGAATCGGATCATCGGTGGACCCGCGAGGACGATCCGCTGGCATCTCCGGCACCTGCAGATCATCGAAGGTCAGGAACGCCTCGTGCGACTGGCGCTCGCTGGTGTCGAGGGCTCCCACGGAGGTGTCGACCTCCGCCAGCTCGGACACGTGATCGGTCTCGTCCCACGGCTCGTGCTCGTCGCGCCAGCGGGGCGCCGCGGCGCCTGCGGCGAACGACGACCACCGCTCCTGCTCCGTGTCATCGCCGTCGCCGACCACGACCCTGGGCACCTCACCGGTCGCGGGCTCCGTCCAGTGCGGGAGCTCCGTCTCTCCGGTGGCGGGCTCGACCGAGAGCACCGGCTCCTGGCTCCCCTGGGCCACCCGGGGTTCGACCGGGGCCACCCTCGGACGCTCGATCGCCGTGGCATCCGCGCGATCGGCCAGCGGGAATCGCAAGGCGGGGGTGATGTCCGCCGGGGAGGACTCAGGACGGTCCCCGTAGCGGGGCTGGTCCTGACCCTTGCGCCGCACCGCCTCACCGCGCTCGACCGCCTCCGCCGCTTCGTCGGGATCGATGATCCGCACCCCCTCGGCGGGATCCTCGGGCCCGCCGCTCTCCTGGTTGCTGCGGCTGAAGAGCGAATCGGGAGCCATCAGTCCTCCAGCAGCTCGTGTTCCTTGGCCTCGAGTGCCTTGTCGATCTCGGCCTCTTGGGCATGGGTGATCTTGTCGAGCTCCTTCTCGGCCCGAGCCAGCTCGTCGCCGGAGAGCTCGCCGTCCTTCTCGAGGCCTTCCAGCTCGTGACGCGCCGCCCGCCGCAGGTTGCGGATCGCGACCTTGCCCTCCTCGGCCATGTGCTTGACCACCTTGACCAGCTCCTTGCGACGCTCCTGGGTGAGTGGGGGGAAGGTCAGGCGGATGTTCACCCCGTCGTTGCTGGGGGTGAGCCCGAGATCGGAGCTCTGGATGGCCTTCTCGATCGCTCCCATCGCCCCCTTGTCGTAGGGGGTGATGAGCAGCTGGCGAGCTTCGGGGACCTGGAAGCCGGCGAGTTGCTGGAGCGGGACCTCGCTGCCGTAGTAGTCGACGACGATCTTCTCCACCAGCGCGGGCGCGGCTCGACCGGTGCGGATGCTCGCGAACTCGCCGCGTGCGTGCGCGACGGCCTTGCGCATCTTCTCGGTGGTCTCCTGGAGAACCACGTCGGCCATCTCGCTGCTCACGCCGGGCTTCTCCTCTCGTCCGGGACGGTGACTGGTCGGGACTGGTCGGGCTGCGGGCGGCTCGTCGGGCGCCGTCGGCGCCCCCGGCCGAGCCCCGGGCCCGGGTGACGACGGTAGTGCCTCAGTGGACCAGGGTGCCGACCGGGCGCCCCTCGAGGATCGCCCGCACGTTGCCCTCCCCCAGCAGATCGAACATCACGATGGGGAGCTGGTTGTCCATGCACAGGGTGATGGCGGTCGAGTCCATGGCCCGCAACCCCTGGTTGAGCACGTCCAGATAGGTGACCTCGTCGAGGCGCTGCGCGTTTGGATCGAGCTTCGGATCCGCGGTGTAGATGCCGTCGGTGCCCGAATGGGTTCCCTTCAACAGGACCCCCGCCTCGATCTCGACGGCCCGCAGCGCGGCGGTGGTGTCGGTGGTGAAGAACGGGTTCCCCGTGCCGCCTGCGAAGATCACCACCCGGCCTTTCTCCAGGTGGCGGATGGCCCGGCGCCGGATGTAGGGCTCGGCCACCTGAGCCATGTGGATCGCGGACTGGACCCGGGTGGGCTGACCCAGCTGCTCCAGCGTGTCCTGCAGGGCCAGGGCGTTGATGACCGTGGCCAGCATGCCCATGTAATCGGCCTGGGCGCGGTCCATGCCGGCACCGGCGCCGGCCATGCCCCGCCAGATGTTGCCGCCGCCGACCACGATGGCGATCTCCACCCCGAGATCCGCGCGGACCTCGGCCACCTCCCGGGCCACACGCTGGACCACCGCGCCGTCGATGCCGTAGCCGCCCTCGCCGGCGAACGCCTCACCCGAGACCTTCAGCAGGACCCGGGACCAGCGAGGCTCGGCCACGTTCAGCCCCCGATGTAGACCTGTGCGAAGCGGACCAGCTCCGCGTCACCGAGCAGGTCTTCGATGGTCTTCTTCTCGTCCCGCACGAACGGCTGCTCGAGCAGAACCCGCTCCTTGTACCAGGCGTTCAGCCGGCCCTCCACGATCTTGGGCCACGCCTGCTCGGGCTTGCCCTCCGCCTTGGTGATCTCGAGCAGGGCCTGGCGCTCCTTCTCCACCTCGTCGGCGGGCACTTCGTCGCGCCGCAGGTACGGGGGCTTGGAGAACGCGATGTGCACCGCGATGTCGTGCGCCAGCTCCTTGCTACCGCCGCGCAGCTCGACCAGCACCGCGTTCACGCCCCGGCCGTCCTGGATGTGCAGGTACGAGTCGAGGATGTCGCCGGGCGCGGCCTCGAAGCGCACCACCCGGCCGAGCTCGACGTTCTCCTTGGTCGAGAGCTTGAGGTCCTCCAGGTCCGAGGCGCGCTCGGACACCGCGGCCTCGCCCTTGGCGACCACCAGTTCGGCGAGGTCGCCCACCAGGGAGGTGACCCCCTCGCTCTTGGCGGTGAAGTCCGTCTCGCACTTCAGCTCGACGATCGCCCCGACGTCACCGTCGACGACCACCGCCACCGCACCCTGCACGTTCTCCCGATCGGCCCGGGCCGCGGCTTTGGCCAGGCCCTTCTCGCGCAACCACTGCATGGCCGCCTCGAAGTCACCGTCGTTCTCGGTGAGCGCCTTCTTGGCGTCCATCATGCCGGCGCCGCTGGCCTGGCGCAGGGCCTGCACGTCCTTGGCCGTGAACTCGGGCATCGTCACTCCTCACTCGTGGCAGCCGCGACCTCGCCTGCCTGCTCGGCACCGGCGAGGACGGCCTCGGCGTTCTCTGGGGTCAGGCCGGGATCGGCGTGCTCCGGCTCTGGATCGGCGTTGGCCGCGGTGTTGGCCTGCGACTGCTCGCCGGCCTGGGCTGCGATCCTCGCTTCGCGCTCCTGCGCGGCCAGTGCCGCCTGGCGGCGGGCCTCAGCCTGCTGGGCGGCAACGGCCGCCTCCTCCTCCGGTGTGCGCTCCGGTGCCGGGCCCCCGGCTGGGCCACCCCGGCGGGAGGCGATGAAGCGACCCTCGATGACCGCGTCGGCCATGATCCGCGACATCAACGTGGACGAACGGATGGCGTCGTCGTTGCCGGGGATCACGTACTGGATCACGTCGGGGTCGCAGTTGGTATCGACGACCGCGACGATGGGGATGCCGAGCTTGTTGGCCTCGGTGACCGCGATGTCCTCCTTCTTCGTGTCGAGGATGAACACCGCGTCGGGCAGCCGTTCCATGTTCCGAATGCCGCCGAGGTTGCGCTCGAGCTTCTCGAGCTCCCGCGACAGCATCAGTGCTTCCTTCTTGGGCATGGCCTCGAACTCACCGGCGGCCCGCATCCGCTCGTAGTCCTTCATCTTGCCGACCCGCTTGGAGATCGTCTGGAAGTTGGTGAGCATGCCGCCGAGCCAACGCTCGTTGATGTAGGGCATGCCGCACTTCTCGGCGTAGGAGCGGACCGCGTCCTGTGCCTGCTTCTTGGTGCCCACGAACAGGATCGTGCCGCCATCGGCGACCAGGTCTCGCACGAACGAGTAGGCGATCTCGATGCGGGCGAGGGTCTGTTGCAGGTCGATGATGTAGATGCCGTTGCGCTCCCCGTAGATGAAGCGCTTCATCTTCGGGTTCCACCGGCGGGTCTGGTGGCCGAAGTGGACCCCGGCCTCCAGCAGTTGGCGCATGGTCACGACAGGTGCCATCGCAGGTGCTCCTTCCCATCGGTTCGTCGAGACCCCCGCCCGACGCTCGAAGCGACCGTGGGAGGGCGAGGGCGGATGTGTGCTCACGACGGCCCCGTGCACGCCACCGGGCCACCAGGTTCCGGCCCGCGATGCGGTGGGCCGGCGGACGATTGTAGGGAAGGGTCACCACGGGGGCCAACGCGGTACCGGCCTCGGACAGCGGCGCTGGGTGCTCACGGGCCGGGCCAGCTCATGCCTGCCAGCGCGCCGGCGGCGCCCGCAGCGTCGATCGCGAACGAGATGGTCTCGCCCTCGACCAGGGCGGACGCAGCCTGGCCAGCGCCGACGCACGTCGGGGGAAGCCCGGCCACGGCCAAGGCAATCTCGCGGGTGGCCGCAGGCGAGCCCGGCAGCTCGTCGTGAGCCGAGAGCCCGTGCAGGTCGACGGTGACGTGGCGCTCGCCGTCGACGAGCGTGCGCGGCCCGGGGACCACCCAGTCCCCCGAGGCGGCGATCGACACCATGCGCAGGTGATCCGGCACCGGGGTGGCGGCGACCTGGCGGGTCAGGTCGGACACCTCGCTGAGCTGGCGAGCAGCGGGACTGGCCGGGTCGTGACCTCCGGGCACCACCGCGGCAAGGGCCGCCAGCTGCGCGTCGAACCCACCCAGCTCGTCGAGCGCGCCGAGGGCGGTGGCGAGGTCCGCGCCTCCGTGCGGGGTGCCGAGGGTGACGAACGTGCGCACCTCGGCGGGCAGCCTGCCACGGGAGAACGCCTCGCCGATCGCCAGGCGGGTGACGACGCCACCCTGGGAATGGGCGATCAGGTCGATCGGCACACCTGGCTCGGCCCGGCTCACCGCGGCGATCAGTGCCTCCAGCCGGGAGGCCGCCTCTCGCAGCTCGCCCTGGCTGTCGAGTTCGTCGTAGGGGCGGGCGGGCAGAGCAGCCAGCGAGTCGGTGAGCCCTTCGGCAGGGATCCGCCCACCCCGGTAGGAGAACCGGACCACGTCGCCGGGGGCGTAGCCCAGCGCCGCGGTGTCGGTGCGGTCGATGCCGCTCCCCTCGCTCGTCGAGCCGAACCCGGCCACCAGAATGGCGATGCGCCGGCCCGCCGGTCGTGGCGGCGGCGCGGTGGGCGGAGTGCAGTCGCCGCGACTGCGGCGCCATCGCTCCATGCCCATGGCGATGCGGGCCAGCCGGGTCTCGACCCGCAGCTCGACCGCGTAGTGGAGCAGGAGCCGGGCCCGCTGCCCGCTGGCATCGACCACCATGCCCGCCAGCCGGTACGGCGAGTCCAGGTGGTCGAGGATCACGGTCAGGAGGGCTCGGCGCTCCCGCAGCGGCCCCTCGCCTTCCTCGAGGCCCGGGACAAGGCGGACCCGAGCGGGGAGGTCACCGGCGAAGAGCACGGCCGGGTCCAGGTAGGTGCCGTCGCGATCGCGGATGCCGAGGTGCAGCATCGGCCCGGCGGTGCCGACCACCTCGCCCTGCCTGACCCGCGCGCCGACCCGCACGCCCACCGCCTCGAGGAACGAGTAGCTCGACCGCAGGCCGTCCGGGTGGCGTACCGTGACGTGCAAGGTGCCGGCCACCGGACCGGCGAAGATCACTTCGCCGTCGCCGATCGCTCGCACCGGGGTGCCCGGCTCGGTGGCGTAGTCGATCCCCCGGTTGCCGGGCCCGAAGCGGGTCGCCGGAGGGCGGAAGGGATCCGCGACCGGCGCATCGACGGGCGGCCGGTATCGAGGCGGTGTGGCGGCCGCGTGGCCTGCGGGGGTGATGGCGGCGGACAGCGCGACGACGAACACGGCCGCCGCACCGATCTGGGCGCGGCGGGGCACACGGTGGGCCACGGGACGGGCACCTCCCCGGGGAGACGGGACCGGTGGGGGAAGTGCGGCCGAGGGCCGTGAGGGGGCGTCGCCCCGAGTTCAGGCGTGTCCGGCGAGATGGGGCCCCGAGCCGGAGCTCGTGCTCAGGCCGGCTCGCGTTCCTGGGCCAGGATCCGCGACCGGAGCTGGAGCACCGCTTTGGTGTGGATCTGGCACACCCGGCTCTCGGTGACGCCGAGAACCTGGCCGATCTCGGCGAGGGTGAGACCCTCGTAGTAGTAGAGGGTGAGGACGATCTTCTCCCGCTCGGGCATGCGGTTGATGGCCTTCGCGAGGATCTGGCGCATCTCCTCGACCTCGTAGGCCTGCACCGGCCCCTCCCCCGCATCCGCGATGGTGTCGCCGAGCGTCAGCGACTCACCCCGGTCGCCGCCAACCGAGAGCATCTCGTCGAGCGCGACCAGACCGACGAAGGAGATCTGCGAGAGCGTGGTCTGCAACTGCTCGTCGGTCATGTCCAGCTCGGCCGCGAGCTCCTCGTCGGTCGGGGCGCGGTGCAGTTCGCTCTCGAGCTTGGCGAACGCCTTCTCGAGCGCCCGAGCCTTGGCCCGGACCGAGCGCGGCACCCAGTCGATCGAGCGCAGCTCGTCGAGGATCGCCCCCTTGATACGAGCAATCGCGTAGGTCTCGAACTTGTAGCCCCGCGCCGGGTCGAACTTCTCGATGGCGTCGATCAGACCGAAGATGCCGTAGCTGACCAGGTCGGACTGCTCCACGTTGTGGGGCAGCCCCACCGCGACCCGGCCTGCCACGTACTTCACCAGCGGCGAGTAGTGCACGATCAGCTCGTCACGTGCCTCGCGCGTGCCCGTGGCCTTGTAGTCGACCCATAACCGTTCGATGTGACCTGCTGCCTGGTCTTCCACCACCGGTCCTACGCTCGCGGGTGGGTCGACTCGACGACGCGCCGCAGCCGCTCCTTGCTCACATGAGTGTAGTGCTGTGTCGTGCCGAGGTCCGCGTGCCCGAGCAGCTCCTGCACCGCTCGCAGATCGGCGCCCCCGTCGAGGAGATGTGTGGCGAACGTGTGGCGCAACGCATGGGGATGGGTCGGCGACAGCGCGCGGCGGTCGAGGATGCGCCGCACGTCCCGCGGGGTCAGTCGGCGCCCACGCCGGTTGAGGAACACCGCGTCGACAGGCGTGTCGGTGGTGATCAGCTGGTCGCGCCCGCGGCGGAGCCAGGCGTCGATGGCCGCCGATGCCGGTTCGCTCAGCGGGACCTGGCGCTGCCGTGAGCCCTTGCCCCACACACGCACCGTGCGGTTGAGGAGGTCGAGGTCGTCGGGCCGCAGGCCGCAGAGCTCCGCCACCCGTAGGCCGCTGCCGTAGAGCAGCTCGAGCACCGCGTCGTCGCGCAGTCGGATGGCCGGCTCGTCGCTCGACGTGGACGCTGGTGGATCGTCGAGGAGAGCCCTCAGCTCCTCGTCGCGCAGCACCCGGGGCAGCCGCCCCTCCCCCGCCGGGGAGGAGAGACCCGCTGCGGGGTCGGCGCTCAGATGACCCGTGCGGCGCAACCAGGCGAAGTACCGGCGCAGCGCGGACGCCTTCCGGGCGACGGTGCGGCGTGCGTAGCGGCGGGTGCCTAGGTAGGCGAGGTATCGGCGGAGCACCTTGCGCTCGATGTCGGACGGGCCGCGGGCACCCAGACGCGCCGCCCACTCGATGAATGCCTCGAGATCGCTCCGGTAGGCGCGGATCGTGGCCGGCGACGCGGAGGTGAGCGCTGCCTCGAACTCCTCGAGCAGCCACCCGGCCTCGGCCATCCCGGTCAACGGTACCCGGCACTCGCCGCCATCCTGTGGAGGGCCGAGCACGGGGCCGGCGGGGGGCTCCGGGCAGCCCGCCGGGTGGGCACTGGAGTGCGTGCGATCGATCAGCGCCCATCGTGGGCCACCCGTTCGAACCAGCCCGCCCGGCGGGCCACCCATCCAGCCGCCTCCAGCCGGTCGAGCGCCAGCACGAGCACCCCCAGCTCGAGACCCGTGCGTAGCACGAGTTGCTCGAGGGCGACTGGCTCCCATCCCATGTGCTCGAGGACCCGGGCGTCGGAGGGGTCCGGTGCGGGGCGCGGGTCCGCGCCCCGCCGTCGGGCGGGCGTGTCGAGCCCCAGCAGTGCGAGGACGTCACCCGCCCCGAGGCACACGTGGGCGCCCTCGTCGAAGAGCCGGTTCGTACCCTCCGACGCGTGGGCCCGGACCGAGCCGGGCACGGCCATCACCGGCCTCCCACGCTGGGCCGCTTCGGTGGCGGTATGCAGCGCGCCGCCTCGGGCGTGGGACTCGACGACCACGACGATGTCGGCCAGCGCGGCGATCAACCGGTTGCGGGCGGGGAAGTGCCAGGCCGTGGGTGAGGTGCCGAGGGGGTGCTCCGAGATGAGCAGGCCCGCGTCGGCCACGGCCCGCCAGAGGCTGTGGTTGCGACGGGGGTAGACCACGTCGAGCCCGCTGCCCACGACCGCCACGGGTGGGGCGGCCCGGGCCTCCAGCGCCCCGGCATGGGCCGCACCGTCGATGCCGAGTGCCAGCCCCGACACGACGCGCACGCCGGCGGCCGCAAGGTCGCGACCGAGCTCGAAGGCCACGTCACGGCCGTAGCGGGTGCAGTCACGGGTCCCGACGATCGCCACCCTCGGCCCGTCGAGGGCCTGGCTGTCGCCGCGCAGAACCACCAAGGGTGGAGGGTGCTCTTCGCGACAGAACGGCTCGGGGTAGGCGGGGGAGCTCACGCCGCAGACCTCGACACCGGCCTCGAGGTGACGTCGCCACAGCTCGCCCACGTCGAGCTCGCTCGCCCAGCGAGTCCAGGCCGCGAGCAGCGCCGCGGCCGGGGCACCCAGCAGGTCACGGACTCCGCCCCCTGGCACAGCACCCCGGCACAGCTCGTGCCACGCCTCGGCCGGTGACACCGCCCCGACCAGCGCACGCAAGCGGGCGGGGCCCATCTGGGGCAGCGACGCCAGCGCCAGCAGGTGCGCTTCGGCCGGCAGCTCGATGGAGCACGACATCAGCCCGCCAGCCGCTGCACGAGGAACGACGGCTCCGTGCGCAGCGCGCAAGCCTCCGCGACGTGCTCCACCGACAGCTCACCGCCGTGGCCCGCCAGGTCGGCAATCGTTCGCGCCACCCGGCGGACTCGCTGCAACCCGCGACCGGTGAGCCGGCCGGCGCGCAGGTCACCCTCGAGCTTGCGGGCCGCAGGTCGTGAGAGCGGCGCATACCGATGGAGGCCGGCCTGGTCGAGCTCCGCGTTGGCGCGCACCCCTCGCCGCCAGGCGAGCTGGCGGGCGGCGAGCACCCGCTCGGCCACCGCCCGGCTGGGCTCCGATGGCGCGCTGCTCAGCAGCTCCAGCGGGTCCGGCCGCAACACGTCGACCCGCAGGTCGAACCGGTCGAGCAGCGGGCCCGAGATCCGCCGGCAGTACCGGGCGAGCTGGAGATCCGAACAGCGGCAGGCGTCGGGCGAGCTCCGGAGGCCGCACGGGCACGGGTTCATCGCCGCCACGAGCTGGAAGCGGCACGGCAGCAGCACCTTCGAGTCGGCCCGGGCGAGGCGCACGACGCCCTCCTCGAGCGGCTGGCGCAGCGTGTCGAGCACGTGGGCGGGGAACTCCGCCAACTCGTCGAGGAACAGCACCCCCTCATGGGCCAGGGAGATCTCGCCCGGTCGAAGCTGTCCCGACCCACCACCGATGAGCGCCACCGCCGAAGCGCCGTGGTGCGGGGCACGGAACGGAGGCCGGCGGACCAACCCACCCGGAGGGAGCGGCGCGCCGGCCGCGGAGTGGATGCGGGTGGCCTCCAGCGCCTGGGCACCGTCGAGCTCGGGCAGCAGACCAGGCAGCCGCTTCGCGAGCATGGTCTTGCCCGCGCCGGGCGGCCCCACCATCAACAGGTGATGGCCGCCCGCCGCGGCCACCTCGAGCGCGCGCCGGGCGACGGGCTGGCCGTGGACGTCGCGCAGATCGGGGCCGAGGTCCTCGGGAGGCACCTGGTCCAACCGCGGCACCGCAGGCCACGGGCTGTCGCCCCGGAGGCAGCCGACCAGCTCACCGAGGCTGCCCACGATGCGAACCTCGTGCCGCCCGACGAGCTGTGCCTCCACCCGCGCATCGGACGGCACGACCACCACCTTCGCCTCGACGGCGTCGACGAGGGGCAGCACACCAGGAACCTTGCGGAGTGCCCCGTCGAGGCCCAACTCGCCGACGAAGCCGACGTCCTCGACGACCGATGGCGGCAGCTGCTCGGTGGCGACCAGCACCCCGACCGCCATCGCCAGGTCGAGGCCGGCGCCGATCTTGCGCAAGCCGGTGGGAGCGAGGTTGACCGTGCACCGGCGCTGCGGCCACGACAACCCACTGGACAGGATCGCCGCCCGGACCCGGTCTCGCGCCTCGCGGCAGGAGCTGTCGGGCTGGCCGACCACCGTGAACGACGGCAGGCCACTCGAGACGTGGACCTCGACGGAGACGACATGACCGTCGACACCCAAAAGGGTGGCCGACATGACGGTGGCGAGCATGAGGCCCTCCTCGACCGCATGGTGCGCATCGGAGCCAGGACGGGACCGTGCGCGCTGACGGTGGGAAGGACGGCCGTGTCGCCGGCCATCGAGCGTGGGCTGATGCTAGCGAGGGGGTCTGACAGTCGAAAGGGTCAGAGGCTGCGCTCGTAGGTGGCCACTGCCCGGATGTCCTCGGCGGAGAGCTGCTGTCCGAACGAGGGCATGCCGGCCCGGCCTTCGGTGATGACCGCGATCTGGTCCTCGATGTTCGGGTAACGGCTGGCCACCACCCCGGCGAGCCGCGGCCCGTTCCCACCTCCGCCCTTGGCACCATGGCAGGTGGCACAGTTCTGGCGGAACACCTGCTGTCCGCGAGCCAGGACCGGATCGGCCGGTGTGGCGGTGTCGTCGCTTCCGGTGCCGCAGGCGTTCAGTGCCAGCACACCGACGACGAGCGCGACGGCGAGGGTGAGGACCTTGACTGCCTTCACGGCCGCAGACCTTACCGTCGGCCGGCGCGACCGCCGACCGACGCGGGCTCGGTAGGTGCGATCAGCCGCGGGCGCGCACGATACTGGGCTCGTGGGCTTCAACCCGTTCCGCGGCCGGCGCAGCTCCGGCGCCGACTACGCCATGGTCGTCGCGGCCCTGGTGGTAGTGGTCCTCCTCGTGGCCTGGGCCCTGTTCGGGTGAGCACCAGGCAGGAGTGGGTGGTGAGCACCTGGCAGGACCTCGACGCCGACGGGCAGGTGGTGGAGGTACGGAGGGTACAGCCCTACCAGGCCACGAAGCGCTACGTGTGCCCCGGCTGCAACCAGGACATCCCGGCCCACACCGGCCACCTGGTGGCTGTGCCCGTCGAGGCTCCCGACCTCCGCCGCCACTGGCACCGAGGCTGCTGGGAGGCCCGGCATCGGCGGCGTCCCGGCCGAGCTCGCTGATCCCGCCGCGGTCCCCACCGACGTCCCGACCCGGTGGCGGGGCCCGGAGCCGACCCGACAGGGAGGCCCGTATGCTGCCCGCCGTGGAGCTGCTGTTCATCCGCCACGGTGAACCCGCCTGGGATGAAGCCGGGCTCGCGGTCGATGATCCCGCGCTCACCGATCGGGGCATCGAGCAGGCCCGGCTGCTCGGCCGGGCACTGCGCGGGCTGCGTGCCGACCAGCTCCTGGTCTCCCCGTTGCGGCGAGCGCAGCAGACCGCCGAGCCGATCGCCGACGCCTTGGGACTCGAGCCCACCACCCTGCCCTGGCTGGCGGAGATCTCGATGGGTCGCTGGCAGGGCACGCCCAGCGAAGCCGTTGAGCGAGCCTTCCGCGAGAACCGCGGCCGTCCCCTGGAGGAGCAGTGGGAAGGGATCCCCGGCGGGGAGAGCTTCCGCCACTTCCACGCCCGGGTCACCGGTGGCCTGCAGGAGATGCTCGACGGCGCCGGCGCGCTGCGCCTGTCCGATCATCCGCCGCTGTGGAAGTTGTGCGAGCCCGAGCGGCGGATCGTGGTGGTGGCCCACGGCGGCACCAACGCGGTCTCCCTCGGCTATCTCCTCGGCATCGAGCCCGTGCCCTGGGAGTGGGAGCGGTTCGTGTCGTTCCATGCGTCGGTCAGCACACTGCAGCCGGTCGAGATCAGCTCGGGCCATACCTTCAGCCTGCTCCGCTTCGCTGACACCACACACCTGCCGGCAGAGCTGCAGACCCGCTGAGTGCCGTGATCAGCCGTCTCAGAACGCGCCCTCGAGCACCTCGAGACGGCCGGCGAGGATCGATGCCACGTCGAAGCGGATCTCGCGGGGCCGAAACGGCGCCTCCTCCTCCAGCCATCTCGCCGCCAGGTGGCGGATGCGGCGCCGCTTCTCGTAGGTGACCGCCTCGACCGGCACCCCGAACGCGGAGGACGAGCGGGACTTCACCTCGCAGAACACGATCGTGCGCCCCCGATGCACGATCAGGTCGAGCTCACCGTCGCGGCAGCGCCAGTTGCGGGCCAGCACCGTGTAGCCGTTGCGCTCGTACCACGCGGCGGCCATGGCCTCGCCGCGCGCCCCCAGCGCCTGCCGGGCCCGACTCACGGGAGGTCCTCGCGGGGCAGCTCCTCGACGTTGACGTCCTTGAAGGTCGTGACGTGCACGTGGGACACGAAGCGGTTCTGGCGGTACATGTCCCACACCCAGGCGTCGCGCAGCCCCAGCTCGACCCACAGGCGTGGCCCCTCGCCGTGGACCTGCTGCGTGACCTCGTTGGCGAGGTAGAAGCGGCGTTCCGTCTCCACGACGTAGCGGAACATCGGGACGACGTCTTTGTACTCGCGGTAGAGCTGCAGCTCGAGCTCGGACTCGTAGTCCTCGAGATCCTCGGTGCTCACCGTTCACCCCAGTCCCGCGAGGGCGCGGGACGGCCACGGCGTCGAAGCGTCAGTCGCGCTTCTCTTTGATCTTGGCCGCCTTCCCGACGCGGTCACGCAGGTAGTAGAGCTTGGCCCGGCGGACGTCGCCACGGCTGACGACCTCGATCTTGGCGATGATCGGGGAGTGCACGGGGAAAGTGCGCTCGACCCCCACGCCGAAGCTCACCTTGCGGACGGTGAAGGTCTCCCGCACGCCCTCACCCTGGCGGCGGATGACCGCACCCTGGAAGACCTGGACCCGCTCCCGCGACCCTTCGACCACCCGGACGTGCACCTTCAGCGTGTCGCCGGGGGCGAAATCCGGGATGTCGGTGCGGAGGCTCCGCATGTCGACGAGGTCGGTAGCTCTCATGGTGGGATCTCCTGGGAGGGGGACTCCGAAGGATACGCACCCCCCGGGCTGGGGCACAAAGCGCTGCCGGCTCAATCCTCGGGGAACTCGAGCAGCAGGTACTCCTCCTCATCGGTGAGCCCACCCCGGGCCAGGATGAGATCCGGCCGGTCCGACAGCGTGCGCCGAAGGGCCATGGCCCGCCGCCAGCGGGCGATCTGTCCGTGGTCACCCGAGCGCAGGATGGCCGGCACCTGCATCCCCCGGTAGTCGGCCGGCTTGGTGTACTGGGGGTACTCGAGCAGCCCGTCCGCGAAGGACTCCTCGGCGGCCGAGTCCGCGTTGCCCATCACCCCGGGCACCAGCCGGCCCACCGCCTCCAGCACCACCATCGCCGCCACCTCGCCACCAGCGAGCACGAAGTCACCGATCGACACCTCACCGTCGACCAAGTGGGTGCGCACCCGCTCATCGACCCCCTCGTAGCGCCCGCACAGCAACGAGAACCCCTCCAGGGAGGCCAGCTCGCGCACGAGCTGCTGGTCGAGCCGCCGGCCGCCCGGGCCGAGCAGCAGCAGTGGCCTCGGGGGGTCGACGGCCTCGACGGTCTCGAAGATCGGCCCGGGCATGAGCACCATCCCCGCTCCCCCGCCGAAGGGCGTGTCGTCCACCGACCGGTGGGGATCGGTGGTGACCGAGCGCAGGTCGTGGACCCGTATGTCGAGCAGACCCCGCTCGCGGGCCTTGCCGAGCAGGCTCCGGCAGGCGAAGTCCTCCACCATGCCGGGGAAGATGGTCAGCACGTCGATTCGCACGCCCGGTCTCCTTCAGACGGTCGGCAGCACAGGGCTCAGAGCTCGAACAGGCCTGCCGGCGGGTCGATCACCAGGATCCGACCCGACTCGCTCCAGCCCACCACGAACGTGAGCGGGACGAGCGCACCCGAGTCCAGCACCAGCAGGTCGGCAGCCGGATTGGCCTGCAGCGCCTCCACCGTGCCCCGCGGCGTGCCGGAGACCTCCACCACCTCGGCCCCGACCAGCTCGTGCACCCACAGGTCGTCGGGATCGCTCGGGAGCGCTTCCGCTTCGAGTTGCACCCCACGGAGGCGATCGGCTTCCTCCCGACTGTCGACCCCCTCGAACTTCACGATGTAGCGGCTCTGGTGGGGGCGGGAGGCCGACACCACCAGCTCCCGGCCGGCTGCGCAGAGCACGGACCCGACCGCCACCCGGGCCAACTCGGTGGTGGTCAACGTCACCACCACCTCACCGCGCAGGCCGTGACTCTTCGCGACCCGGCCCACCGCGAGCAGTCGCCGTTCAGTCGACGAACTCGACCTCCACCTCGACGCCGTCGCGGGCCGCGGCGGCGCGGACCACGGTGCGGATGGACTGGGCGACCCGGCCGCGCTTGCCGATCACCCGGCCCATGTCCCCCTGGGCGACGTGGACGTTGAGGGTCGGGCGCCGGCCCCGCTCGTCGATCTCGACCTCCACCGCGTCGGGATCGTCCACGATCTGGCGCACCAGGTACTCGAGCACGGCACGGGCGGTCGCGGCCGGCAGCCGGTTGCCGTCGATCTCATCATCGTCGAAGTCGTCGAGGTCGTCGCTCAAGACGCGGCCGCCGTGTCCGTCGCGGCCGGCGCCTCACCCTTGAACTGGGCCCAGGCACCGGAGACCTTCAACAGCTTCTCGACGGTCTCGGTCGGCTGCGCGCCTTTGCGCAACCACGCCACCGCCTTGTCGTTGTCGACGACCACGGTGGCCTGGCCTCCTTCGCCCCGGCGGGGGTCGTAGTGACCGACGATCTCGATGAAACGACCGTCGCGCGGCGAGCGGCTGTCGGCAGCGACGATGCGATAGGTGGGCTGCTTCTTCTTGCCCATCCGCATGAGGCGGAGCTTGACCACGTTGTTCTTCTCTCTTCTCGCGGGGGCCGACTGACCGCCGGCGGTCCGGGTCGGGTCCCGCAGCGGCGACCCGATATGGTGCGCCCGCCCGCCCGCCCGGATCAAGCCGAGCGGCCGGCGGGTGATCAGCGGGAGCGTCCTCCGCCAGGGAGACCCGGCAGCCCGGGGGCGCCCCCCTGGAGATCCTCGAGCGTCGGCAGCGCGTTCGGGTCGATCGTGGGCAGGCGCAGCGACGAGCCCTTCGGCGAGACCCGCCCCTTCGGGGTGGCCCGCCCGCCCCCCTTGACCTTCTTGCCCTTGCGGGCCTTCTTCATCCGCTTCGACCCGAGACCCCCCATCCGTTTCATCATCCGCGAGACCTCCTTGAACTGCTTGAGGAGCTCGCTCACCTGGGCGGGTTGGGTGCCGCTACCCCGGGCGATGCGGTTGCGGCGTGACGCGTCGATGCAATCGGGGTCGAGACGCTCCGCCGGGGTCATCGACCGGATGATGGCCTCGATGCGCGCGATCTCCCTGTCGTCGATCTGGGTGTCACGCACCTCCTTCGGGACGCCTGGCAGCATCCCGATGAGCCCGGAGAGCGGGCCCATCTTCTTGATCTGCTGCATCTGCTCGAGGAAGTCCTCGAGGGTGAACTGCCCCTCGAGCAGCCTGGCGGCCGCAGCCTCCGCCTGCTCCTTCTCGAAGACCTCCTCGGCCTTCTCGATCAGCGTGAGCATGTCGCCCATGCCGAGGATGCGGCCGGCCAGCCGGTCCGGGTGGAACAGGTCGAACTCCTTGAGCTTCTCGCCGGTGGAGGCGAAGGCGATGGGCTTGCCGACGACCTCCTTCACCGAGAGCGCCGCACCGCCGCGGGCGTCGCCGTCGAGTTTGGTGAGGATGACGCCATCGAGCTCGAGGGCCTCGTGGAAGGCCTCCGCGGTGGCCACCGCGTCCTGGCCGGTCATGGCGTCGATCACCAGGAACGTGTAGTCGGGGTCGACCGCGGCCGAGATGTCGCGCACCTGCTGCATCAGCTCGGCGTCGATGGCCAGGCGCCCGGCGGTGTCGACGATCACCACGTCCCGACCGAGCGAGCGGGCCTCCTCCAGCGAACGGCGGGCGACGGTGACCGGATCGGTCGGCTCGCTGAACACCGGCACGTCGATCTGCGAGCCGAGCGTGCGGAGCTGCTCGACCGCCGCGGGTCGCTGGAGATCGGCACCCACCAGCAGCGGGTTGCGACCCTGGCTCTTGAACCAACGGGCCAGCTTGGCCGAGTTGGTGGTCTTGCCCGAGCCTTGCAGGCCGGCCATCAGCACCACGGTCGGTGGCTTGGGGCTGAAGGTCAGCCGGAAGGTCTCGCCGCCGAGGGTGCGGGTGAGTTCCTCGTTGACGATCTTGACGACCTGCTGCGCGGGGCTCAGCGCCTGACTGACCTCCTCGCCGACGCAGCGCTCGCGCACCCGGGCGACGAACCCCTTGACCACCTGGAAGTTGACGTCGGCCTCGAGCAGGGCCAGGCGGATCTCGCGCAGGACCTCGTCGACGTCGGCCTCGGTGAGCTTCCCGCGACCCCGCAGGCGCTTGAAGATCGCGTCGAACCGGTCGGAGAGAGCGTCGAACATGAGTCTCGTAGCCTACCGAGGCGGCGGGCTCAGCCCGCCTCGCTCGACGCGGCGGTGTCGAGCTCGAGCAGGTCGTCGACGCCGGCTACGCCGGGGATGTTGGCAGCGACCCGCAGCAGCTCCTCGCGTGCGGTCTCGTGGGGCACCGTGCCCCGGAGCTGTACCCGCCGATCGACCACCGCCACATCGGGTTGCGGCAGGTGCCAGGTGCGCGGGGCGTGGCCGAGCTCGAACGCCACCCGATCGGCGAGCTCCTCGTCCGACAGCCCTGACTGGCCGGTGAGCAGCCGGCGGAGCTTCGCTCGCATCTCGCGTCCCTTGCTGGGCGCGAACAGCAGCCCGATGACCAGCCCGAGCACGAAGCAGAAGACCCCGGAGATGCCGGCGGCCCGGGTCACCCGCCACCCGACCTTCACCGGGGCACCCCCCACCTTCACCCCCGCCTTGAAGGTGCCGCCGAGCATGACGAGGGCCAGCTTGAACGGAAGGACGGCCAGCCGGATCAGCACATGCACCAAGCCCTTGATCAACCGCATGGTCTCCCCCTACGAGAACAGCGCTTCGACGAACTCGTCGGCGTCGAACGGTACGAGATCGTCCGCACCCTCTCCCAACCCGACCAGCTTGACCGGGATGCCCAGCTGAGCCTGGATGGCGACCACGATGCCGCCCTTCGCGGAACCGTCGAGCTTGGTGAGCACGACGCCGGTCAGCTCGACCGCTTCGGTGAACTCTCGGGCCTGCACCAGACCGTTCTGGCCGGTGGTGGCGTCGAGGACCAGCAGCACCTCGGTGACGGTGCCCGCGCCCTTCTCGGCCACCCGGCGCACCTTGCGCAGCTCTTCCATGAGGTTGACCTTGGTGTGCAGCCGCCCGGCGGTGTCCGCGAGCACCAGGTCGGCGCCCTTGGCGGCGGCACTCTCGATCGCGTCGTAGATGACCGCGCTGGGGTCTCCCCCCTCCGCGCCGCGAACGATGTCCGCCCCGGCCCGCTCGGCCCACATGCCGAGCTGCTCGGCAGCCGCGGCCCGGAAGGTGTCGCCAGCAGCCATGACCACCCGGTGACCATCCGCGGTCTGCTGCTTGCCGACCTTGCCGATGGTGGTGGTCTTGCCCACGCCGTTCACCCCCACGAACAGCCACACCGTCGGTGGGGACTCGGCGAACCGCAGAGAGCGGTCGAAGCCCGACAAGCGGGTCTTCAGCTCGTCCTTCAACGCCTCGAGCAGCTGCTCCCCGCCGGTCAGGCCCTCGTCCTTCACCCGGGCTCGCAGGTGGTCGAGCAGCTCGGTGGTGGGCTCCACCCCGACGTCGGCGCGGATGAGCGCCTCCTCCAGCTCCTCCCAGGTCTCGGCGTCGATCGTGCTGCGGCCGACGAGCGAGCCGACGTAGCCGGCGAGCAGGCCCCGGGCCTTCGCCAACCGGTCACGGAAGCGGGGCTTGACCGGGACCTCGACCGGCGCGGCCTCGACGGTGATCGCCTCGGCCTCGGCGATGACCGCCTCCGCCTCCGCCGGGGCGACGGCCTCCTCGACCGCCTCCCGCAGCGCCTCGTCGATCGCTGCGGGCTCGACCTCGGCGGGCTCGGCGACCTCGGTGGCCTCGGCCTTGCGTTCAGCCAGCTCGTCGAGCACCTGCTGGGGGACACGGGGCGCGTCCGGTGGTGGCTCCAGCCCGCGCAACCGGCGGCGGCGGCCGCTCACCAGGGCCAGGCTGACACCGACCAGCACCGCTAGGACGACGAAGAGGAGGAGGATCTCCATGGCGGGCCGAGCCTAGCGGTGAGCGTGGCGGGGCAGCGTGCCTAACGGCCGGGAGGCGAGCGGGCGCCGCGGTCCCGGGGCCGAAAACCGACTCGGGCGCACCCCGGAGGGTGCGCCCGAGCGGGCTGGGAGCTCTGGCGGACCGTCAGCGACCGCTGCCGAGCGTGACCTCGACGCTACGCGTCTCGCGATCACGCACGAAGGTCACCTGCACCCGGTCCCCGGGGGAATAGGTCCCGATGCGGCCCTGCAGCTCCTCGAAGGTGCGTACCGGCTTGCCGTCGACGGCCACGATGCGGTCACCGACCTCGATCCCCGCGGCCGCTGCGGGCCCACCGGGCACCACGCTCTGCACCACGGCGCCCGGGTCGCTGCTGGTGCTCCTCGACGATCCCTGGATGCCGAGGACGGCCTTGTCGAGCGACTGGCCGTTCACGATCCGGTCCGCGACCCGCTTGGCGGTGTCGATCGGCACCGCGAAGCCGATGCCGTTGTTCTCGCCGTTCTGGCTGAAGATCGAGGTGGGCACCCCGATGATCTCAGCGTTGCGGTTGGCGAGCGCTCCGCCGGAGTTGCCGGGATTGATCGGTGCGTCCGTCTGCAGCATGTTGACCGCCACCCCCACCTCGTTGGGAACCGGTCGGTCCACGGCGCTGATGATCCCCGCGGTGACGGTCTGCGAGAGCCCGAAGGGGCTCCCCAACGCGATCGCCATCTGGCCCACCTGGACCTGGCCGTTGCCCAGACGCGCCACCGGCAGGTCGGTCGCGTCGATCTTGACCACCGCGATGTCACTGGACGGATCCGCGCCGAGCACCCGCCCCTGGTGGCTGGATCCGTCCACGAGGCGGACGTTCACCGACCGGGCGTTGCCCACCACGTGGGCGTTGGTCATGATCAGCCCGGAGGGGTCGTAGATGGTGCCCGAGCCGAGCCCACTGCCGGTCTCGATCTGTACCACCGCGGGGCTCACCGCGGCCGCCACCGCCGCGACCGGCTCGTCACCGCCGCCGTTGACGACCGGAGTGGTGCCGGCCGGCAGCGAGCTCGGGGTGATGGTGGTGACCGCAGTGGGGTTGCCGGGATCCTCGATCAGGCCGCGGGCCACGAAGCCGACGGCGATGAGCACCGCCATGGCGAGGGCGGTGAAGACCAGCCGCCACCCACCCCCTCGCGAGGCGGGGGGACGGGAGGAGGGTTCGCTCGGGGGCGGTGGGGTGGGAGGCGGGGTCTGGGGGAAGGGGCTCCGGACGACATCTCCCGGATCGGGCTGCGGTGGGCGGGGGGGCCAACCGGCGCCGTCCGCGAGCGGGGGGCTCGGCGGCGGCTCGGGGTTCCAGGTCGCGGTCACGGGAGCAACGTACGGCGCGACCCCTAAAGGCGGGGTAAGCGCCGGTGGCCGACCCGCAGACTCAGCCGGCGGCCGGCAGCCACAACGCGAACGCCGCCCCCCGGCCGGGCTCGGAGGCCAGGCGGACCTGCCCGCCGTGAGCCTCGGCGACCTGGCGGACGATGGTGAGCCCGAGGCCGCTGTGACCCTCCTCGCGCCCGGCGCGCGGGTCGCCGCGCCAGAAGCGCTGGAACACCCGCTCATGGTCCTCCGGGGCGATCCCCGGGCCCTCGTCGCTGACCGCCATCCACACCCACGGGCCTTCCCTGCCGGCGGTCACCCGCACCGTCGAACCAGGCGGGCTCACCGCCAGCGCGTTCGCCAGCAGGTTCGCCAGCGCCTGCTGGAGCGCGAGGCGATCGCCATCCACCCACAGCCCGTCCGGGGCGGCGGAGGCGAGCCGCACCTCGCGCTCCGCGGCCAGCGCGTCGAACTCGCTCGCCGACGTCGCCACCACCTCGGCGAGGTCGAGCCGCTCGTGAGCGAGGGACAGGCTGCCCTGCCGGGCATACACGAGCAGGTCGTCCACCAGCCGGGCCATCCGCTCGGTCGAGCGCTTCACCACCTCGGCGGTGCGGCGGAGATCCTCGGCGGTGGCATCCGGGTCCGAGAGCGTGACGTCGAGGTTGGTGCGGATCACCGCCAGCGGGTTGCGCAGCTCATGGGAAGCCTCGTGGATGAACTGGCGCTGGCTCTCGAAGGCCTGGTCGATGCGGGCCAGCATGTCGTCGAACGTGTCGGCGAGATGTTTCAGCTCGTCGTCGGGGCGATCGAGGTTGATGCGCCGGCTGAGATCGGTGGCCTGGATCTCCTCGGCCACCGCGGTGATGTCGTCGATGGGCTTGAGTACCCGGCCGGCGACGATCCAGCCGATGGCCACGCTGGAGGCGAAGAGGATCAACAGCGTCCCGAACGAGTACTGCCGGAGCGTGGCCAAGGCCCGGGCGTTCGCCTCCCGTTCGATGTACAGGTAGCTGTCGACCTGTTCGATGGGGAACCGGAAGGCCCTTCCGTCCGCGGTGACCACCACGCCGTCACCGACCTTGCGGGTGATGGGCTGGTCATCCAGGGAGTGCGCCAGCCCCAGGTAGATGATCCCCACGACCAAGGCCGCGATGCCGAACAAGA
Organism: Rhabdothermincola sediminis; assembly: GCF_014805525.1. Lineage (NCBI taxonomy): Bacteria > Bacillati > Actinomycetota > Acidimicrobiia > Acidimicrobiales > Iamiaceae > Rhabdothermincola > Rhabdothermincola sediminis. The sequence continues at coordinate 29,821 of NZ_JACFSZ010000020.1, forward strand.
TCGTCGAGTAGACGAGGGCGATGCGGGTGCGGATGGATCCGAGCCAGCCGGGCAACCGCATCGCGGCGCGGGCGCGGCGTGGCAAGGAGGACGCGGTCACGGCTCCGGCAGCCGGTAGCCGCGCCCGATGACCGTCTCGATCAGCGGCGGCTCGCCGCCGGCGGAGAGCTTCTTGCGCAGCGTGCCGACCGTGACCCGCACGGTGTTGGTGAACGGGTCGGCGTGCTCGTCCCACACGTGCTCGAGCAGCGTCTCCTGGGAGAGCACCTCGCCCGGGTGGAGCATGAAGTATCGCAGCAGCGAGAACTCCTTGGCGGTGAGGTCGAGCGTCCGGCCGGACCGGCTCGCCAGGTGCTTCGCCTCGTCGAGCTCGAGGTCACCGACCCGGATGACCGCCGAGGTGGCGGGAGTGTCGCGCCGCAGCAGGGTGCGGACCCGGGCCGACAGCTCGGGGAACGCGAACGGCTTGACGAGGTAGTCGTCCGCGCCCAGATCCAGCCCGGCGACCCGGTCCTCCAGGCTGTCGCGGGCCGTGAGCATGAGGATCCGGGGCTGGGGGTCGAGGGTGGGGTCCTGGCGGATCCGCCGGCAGAGCTCCCGACCGTCGAGGCCCGGCATGGTGATGTCCAGGCAGAGCAGGTCGTAGGCGTTCACGGTGGCCTTGTCGAGCGCCTCGGCGCCGTCGAACGCGACGTCCACGGCATAGCCCTCGCGGCGCAGCCCGCGGGCCACCGCCTCGGCCAGGTCGACCTCGTCGTCCACCACGAGCACGCGCACGCCGCGACCGTACCGTCGCCGCCCCTCCGACCGGTGGGCACCACGGTCGCAGCGGCGTCGCCCCCGCTTCACCGATGTCAGCGAGGGATGGGTCCTTTATCTTGAGCTTCGGCCCGTCGTGCTCCACTCCGGCACGGCCAGATCCGCACGAGAGGGGTTCCCCACCATGGACGATCCGACGACCGGACCGGCGCCCGGCGTGCCGCCTGTGGCACCGGGGGCCGCGCCAGCCGCCTCCCCCACCGGAGGGGTGGATCCGGCGTTGGTCGAGCAGGCGATCTTCGAGCTGAAGAAGGTGATCGTGGGCCAGGACCGGGCCATCGAGCGGCTCTTCGTGTGCCTGCTCGCCGGTGGCCACTGCCTGCTCGAGGGGGTGCCCGGCCTGGCCAAGACCCTGGCGGTGGAGACCCTCGCCACCGTCGTGGGCGGGACCTTCACCCGCCTGCAGTTCACCCCCGACCTGCTCCCCGCGGACATCGTCGGCACCCGCATCTACCGGACCTCCGACGAGCAGTTCGACATCGAGTGGGGTCCGATCTTCGCCAATTTCGTGCTCGCTGACGAGATCAACCGAGCGCCGGCGAAGGTGCAGAGCGCGCTGCTGGAGGTGATGGCCGAGCACCAGGTGTCCGTCGGCGGGGTCACCCGGGAGGTGCCCGAGCCGTTCCTGGTGCTGGCCACCCAGAACCCGATCGAATCCGAGGGTGTCTACCCGCTCCCGGAGGCCCAGCGCGACCGGTTCCTGATGAAAGTGGTGATCGGCTATCCCTCACCGGCCGAGGAGCTCGAGATCGTGCACCGGATGGGGGTTCACCCACCGCGAGCCACCCAGGTGCTCACCCTCGAGCAGCTCCGGGCCCTGCAGGGCGCCGCGGGCGAGGTCTACGTCGACCACGGGGTGGTCGACTACGCGGTGAACCTGGTGCTCGCCACCCGCACACCGGCCACGTTCGGCCTGCCCGAGCTGGCCGAGCTGGTCTCCTACGGCGCGAGCCCCCGGGCGAGCCTTGGGCTGGTCGCCGGAGCCCGAGCGCTGGCGCTGCTCCGTGGTCGCAGCTACGCGCTGCCCCAGGACGTGTTCGACGTGGCCCCCGACGTGCTCCGCCACCGGCTGGTCCTGAGCTACGAGGCGCTGGCGCAGGGGGTCGGGGTGGAGCACATCCTGGCCCGCCTGCTCAGCACCATCCCCGCCCCCCGGATCGCTCCCTCGCAGGAGGCGGCGCCCCCGCCGGCGTGGCCCGAGCCCGCTGCTGCCACCCAGCCCTTCCCCAGCCCGCCTGGCTGGCCGCAGGCCGCCTCGTGACGGCCATGACCGCGAACCGCGAGTTGCGCGGGGTCCTGAACCGCCCGCCCAGCCTGGCGACCAGCCCGAGCGCAGAGGTGCTCCGGCGCCTGGAGCTGACCATCACCCGCCGGCTCGACGGCATCCTGCAAGGCGACTACCGGGGCCTGGTCCCGGGGCACGGCTCGGATCTGGGTGAGACCCGCGAGTACCAGCCCGGTGACGACGTGCGGCGCATGGACTGGAACGTGACCGCCCGGCTGCGCACACCGCACATTCGCCAGACCATCGCCGACCGGGAGCTCGAGACCTGGGTACTGACCGACCTCACGGCCAGCCTGGGATTCGGCACCGCCGAGTGCGAGAAGCGTGACCTGGCGGTCGCCGTCGTGGCCGCGGTCGGCTTCCTCACCGCCCGGGGCGGCAACCGGGTGGGGGCGGTGACGATGGAAGCCGGCCACTTGGCCACCATCCCGGCCCGGTCGGGCCGGGTGAACCTGCAGGCGCTGCTGCACCGGGTGGTCGAGGCGGCGCGGGAGGAGCGGACTGGGACGGCCGACCTGGAGGCGGCGATCCGGCGGGTGGGGGCCACGATGCGCCGGCGGGGCCTGGCAGTGATCGTGTCGGACTTCCTCGATCGCAGCCCCTGGGAGCGGCCGCTGCGGGCGCTGGCCGCGCACCACGAGGTGCTGGCGGTGGAGGTGGTGGATCCCCGGGAGCTCGAGCTGCCCGACATCGGGGTGGTGCGCCTGGTCGACCCCGAGTCCGGTGCGCAGCTCGAGGTGCAGACCGCCAACGCCAAGCTGCGCCAGCGCTATGCGGCCCGGGCGGCCGAGCAGCGAGCCGAGATCGCCCGCCGGATCCGGGCCGCGGGCGCGGACCACCTGGTGCTGCGCACCGACCGGGACTGGCTGGTGGATCTGGTGCAGTTCGTGGCCCGGCGACGGGAACGGATCGACGCGTTGACGAGGGTACGGCCGTGACGTTCCTGGAACCGCAGCGGCTCTGGCTCCTGCTCGGCGTCGCCGCGCTGGTGGGGGGCTACGTGGCACTGCAATGGCGGCGCCGGGCCTACACGGTGAAGTTCACCAACCTCGACCTACTGGCCTCGGTGGCACCGAGACGCCCCGGCTGGCGGCGGCACCTCCCCGCCGTGGGCTACCTGCTGGCGGCTGCAGCCCTGGTGCTGGCGCTGGCCCAACCCTCACGGGAGGAGCGGGTGCCGAGGGAGCGGGCCACGATCGTCATGGCCATCGACGTGTCACTGTCGATGCAAGCCACCGACGTCGCCCCCACCCGCATCGAGGCAGCGAAGGACGCGGCGAAGGTGTTCCTCGACATCCTGCCGCCGAAGATCAACGTGGGGCTGGTGGCCTTCAACGGCAACGCGTCGCTCAAGGTGCCGCCCACCACCGATCGCGACCGGGTGAAGGCCGCGATCGACGACCTGGAGCTGGGTGAGCGCACCGCGATCGGGGAGGCGATCTTCACCAGCCTGGACGCGCTCCGCCAGGTGCCTCCCGACGACGAGGGCACGCAACCACCGGCGCGCATCGTGCTGATGTCGGACGGCACGACGACCGACGGCCGTTCCAACGAGATGGCCGCGGAAGCCGCCCGGCAGGCGGGCGTGCCGGTGTCGACCATCGCCTTCGGCACCGACCGGGGCACCATCACGGTCCCCGAGGAACCACTGCCCATCCGGGTGCCGGTGGACCGGCCCGCGCTGCGGGCCATCGCGGACGCCACCGGCGGCAAGTTCTACAGCGCGGGCAGCGAGCAGCAACTCACCGAGGTGTACGAGAACATCGGGTCGTCGGTGGGCTACGTCACCGAGCCTCGGGAGATCACCACCTGGTTCGTGGCCGGGGCACTGGTACTGCTGGCGATCACCGGAGCCATGTCGCTGGTGTGGTTCAGCCGCCTGCCCTGACCCTGGCGCAGGCTGGCGGGGGATATCACGCGCCGGCGGCCACCTTCTCGGACACCACTCGGCTCGACCCTCCCGGTTGCATGGTGACCCCATAGAGGCAGTCGGCGGCCTCCATGGTGCGCTTCTGGTGGCTGACGATGATCAGCTGCGCTTCGCGGCGAAACTCGTCGACCAGCCCGAGGAAGCGGTGCAGGTTGATGTCGTCGAGCGCGGCTTCCACCTCGTCCATGACGTAGAAGGGCGAGGGGCGGCTGCGGAACACCGCGAACAGGAACGCCAGCGCGGTGAGAGATCGCTCGCCACCCGAGAGCAGCGAGAGCTTCTTCACGTTCTTGCCGGATGGCTTGGCCTCCACCTCGATGCCGGTGGCGAGCAGGTTCTCCGGGTCGGTGAGCCGCAGACGGCCGGTGCCACCGGGGAACAGGGTGGCGAAGAGCTGCTCGAAGTTGGCGGCCACGTCCGCGAACGCGGCGGCGAACACGTTGACGATCTCACCGTCGATGGCCTTGATGATCTTGGCCAGCTCACGGCGTGACTCCTTCACGTCGTCGAGCTGGTCCTGGAGGAACTGGTGGCGCTCCTGGAGGGCCTCGTACTCCTGCAGCGCCAGCGGGTTGATCGGGCCCATGATGCGCAGCTCGCGCTCGAGCTCCCGGATCCGGGCCGCGGGGGTGACACCCTCGGGCAGCGGCGGGCAGGCGGCCTCGATGGCCACGGCTGGCTCGGTGTCGAGGTCGCGACGCAGCGCCTCGACGGCGGTCTCGATGCGCAAGCGGGTCTCGGCCTCGTCGATCTCCAACCGTTGCAGCCGCTCCCGCAGCTCAGCCAACTCGGTCTCGGCCCCGGCTCGGTCCCGGCGGAGCCCGTCGAGCTCGGCGGCCACGGCCCGAGCGGCTTCGCTCTGGCGGCGCCGCCGCTCGCGCAGCTCCTGCAGGACGGTCTCGATCCCGGCGCTGCGCTCAGTGACGAACGCGGCCAGTCGATCGGTGGCGAGCTGGCGGGCATCGAGCTCGGCCCGCCGCTGTGCGGCCTGCTCACGCTCGGCCGCCGCACCCTGGAGGCGCTGCTCGACCTCGGCCAGGCGCCGGTCGAGGAACTGCCGGCGCTCGCTGGTGGCCGCGGCCCGCACGTCCAGGTCGGCGCGCATCGCCCCCACCTCGGCGGCACGCTCCTCCAGGCGGCTGCGAGCCTCTCCCATGCGCCGGCCGGCGTCGGCGTAGGCCTGCTCGTCGGCCTCCAGCGCAGGCAGGAGCCGTTCGAGCTCGCCGATCCGGGCCCGCTCCCGATCCAGCCGCTCGTCGAGCTCGGACAGGTGGGCTCGCAGAGCGTCGGACTCGGTGGCGGCATCACGTCGGTCGGTCTCCACCCGCTGCAAGCCGTCGGCCGCAGCGCTGAGCCGACCGTCGTTGTCGTCCAGCGACCGGGACAGCTCGGCTTCGACCCGACGGGCCTCCTCGAGCGCGTGGCGTGCGGCGGCCAGGGCCACGGTGGCCTGCTCGACGGCCAGCGTTGCCTGCTCGGCCCGCCGCCGGGCGTCCTCCAGCGCGGCGCCGGTGGCGCCGGCTCCGGCGCTGCCGATGCGCCAGCCCGTCTCCCCGAAGCGATCCCCGTCGGCGGTGACGACGATCGCCTCCGGGTGGGCGAGGGCCACGTCGACCGCTTCCGCCCAGCCACCGTCGACCACCATCGCAGCGCCGATCAACGTGTCGAGCAGGCGGTCGACCTCGACCCGGGCACCGCGAACGTGACGGCGGAGCGGCTCACCGACCGCTGGAGCCCGGCGGACCGGGCGATCGGCGCCGAGGGCCAGCACCGCCCCGGTGAGCGCTTCACCGTGGAGCGCGTGCAGGGCCTGGCGGGCGGTGACCGGGCTGTCGACCACCACCGCGGCGAGCGCGTCGCCGGCGGCCGCTTCGAACGCCGCCTCCCAGCCGGGGTCGACCTCCACGACGTCGAGAAGGGTGCCGATCACGCCGTCGATGCCGGCGAGGCGCTCGGCACCGGCCTTGGAGCGGGCTTCATCGAGGGCGAGCGCCAGCGCCTCGGCTCGGGCCTGCCAGGCGTGCAGCTCACTCTCGGCGTCCCGCCGGGCATCCTCGGCGGCCGCGACGCTCGCTTCACGCTCGATGCGGGCCCGCTCGGCCCCGTCGAGCGACTCGACCAGCGGCAGCTCGGCCTGCTCGGCGCCGGCCAGCTCGGCCCGCAGCCGCTCGGCCTCGGCCTCGAGGCGCTCCTGCTTGTCGTCGAGGGCGGCGAGCCGGGCTCGGACCCGGGCGTGGTCGGCCTCGGCCCGCTCGACCGCGGCACGCAACGCCGCCAGCTCCCCGCGCACCTCGGCCGCCTGCCCGCTCGGGGCGGGCACGCCGTCGCCCCACTCCTGCTCGAATGCGGCCCGCTCGGCCGCGAGCGCCGCCTCGGCCTCGGCCAGCGCTGCCAGTTGCGGCGCGGTGGCCGCGGCTTCGGCCTCCACCTGCTCGAGCTCGGCCCGGAGGCGGGCCGACTCGGCCTCGAGGGTGGCGATCACCCCTTGGTCGATCGACGCGTTGCGTTCCCGATCGAGGTTCCGCCGGCGTTCGGCCAGCAGCGTGCTCAGACCCCGGGCGCGCTCGTAGAGGGACTCGAACTGGGCCAAGGAGTCGCCGAGGTCGTCGCCGCCCATGGCCGACAGCCGGGCTTCGGTGGCCATCACCTCGGTGTCGAGGGCGGCGAGCCGGGACTTGAGGTCGCGCTCAGAGGCGGCGAGCTCGCTGCGCTGGGCGGCGGTGGCCTCCAGGCGGTTCTCGAGCGAGTCGAGCTCCCGGCCGGCGGTGAAGATGCGCAGGGCGGTGAGCTCGGCCACCACGTCGCCGTGCTTGCGGGCGGCCTCGGCCTGGCGCTCGAGCGGTCGGAGCTGGCGTCGGACCTCGCGCAGCAGGTCCTGGAGGCGTAGCAGGTTGCCCTCGGTGGCGGCCAGCCGGCGCTCGGACTTCTCCTTGCGCTTGCGGTACTTGAGGACCCCCGCGGCCTCTTCGATGATGAGCCGCCGGTCCTCGGGCCGGGCGTTGAGCACCGCGTCGATCTGGCCCTGGCCGATGATGACGTGCTGCTGGCGGCCCACCCCGCTGTCGGAGAGCAGCTCCTGGATGTCGAGCAGCCGACAGGGGACGCCGTTGAGGGCGTACTCGCTGTCTCCCGACCGGAACAGCGTGCGGGTGATGGTCACCTCGCTGAACTCGATCGGCAGGACCCCCGAGCTGTTGTCGATGGTGAGGGACACCTCGGCCCGACCGAGCGCGGCCCGCTTCGCGGTGCCGGCGAAGATGACGTCGTCCATCTTCTGGGAGCGCACCGCGCTCGGGGCCTGGGCGCCCAGCACCCAGGCGATGGCGTCGACCACGTTGGACTTGCCGCTGCCGTTGGGGCCGACGACCACGGTGACGCCGGGCTCGAGCTCGAGCGTGGTCGATTCGGCGAAGGACTTGAACCCCTTCAACGTCAGGGATCTCAGGTACACGGCGACTCCGGTGCTGTCCGTCCGGGCCGGACCCCGGCGGGCCCGACCTCCCCAAGGCGCGACCCTACCGGGTGGCCTCCCGCCGGCCGTTCATCCCCCAGCCCTGCCGGAGGGTGCAGCCGATGCCCTGGGCTACGGGGGCCTCGGCCGATCCGCTGCCGTCGGCGCCCCGCCTGGCCTGCCAGCCGTGCTCGTGGAGCAGGGCGTGGCGGCTCGCCGGGGGAACGTCTGCTCCTTCGTGATCACTCAAGGCGTAATCGGCGCGACCTCCGGCATCGCCGACGGCGCGACGGCGTGATTGGCCTCGTTCGTTGCCACGCTGTTCGCGCCGGGGTTGCTCACCCGCGGTGATGAGTCCAGCGGAATCATCGACGTGACCCACCTCGGCCTTACGACGCCGACGGGAGTGCTGCCCGGTGGCTACCCGTGCGTGCCGGGGGGTGGCCGCCGCTGGTCGCCGTGAGTGGTGCAACTCGGTCGAGTCGCACCGAGCCTGTCGCGGCTCGAGTCGCTAGTCGGTGCGTGGGTCAGCCGAGGTAGCACGCGCAGGACCCACCGCAGGGCGCGGGCGGTGCCGCGGGCGGGCTGGCGGTGGCGCTGGCCGCGCTGAACACCGACAGCAGCCGCTTGGCGCCGGGATGACCCGACGGGCAGGTCGCCACGTCCGCCGACTCGCTCATCGGTCGGCGTTGCTCGAAGGTCGCGTCGCACACGTTGCAGCGGTACTCGTAGCGAGGCATGCCGCCAAGGGTACTGGCCGGCCCTCGGGGGTAGGGGTGAGCCCCGCTCGTTCCGCTCAACCGTCACCGTGGGGGTGGCGGACCATGCCTGCGAGCGCATCCCGCACCTCGCTCCGCTCGCGCAGCTCTCGACCCCATTCGATGCGAACACGCTCGTCGCGCCCATCGACGCTAGCGAGCAGGTCGAAGCCCACCCGATCGACACCGACCATGGTCGCGGTCGTCGCTCGAGGAATTAGGTTGTGTTAGGTATCCCTAATACTTTCCAGAAGGGTTCGTGACCATGACGATCTCGGGCAACACCCTCGCGGACGGCTTCGCCAGCCGGCTGCGGCAGCGCACGATCTCAGCTCACCGGGACGCCGAGACGTCGCCCTTCATGCGAGCTCTCTTCACCGGCAAACTGACCAAGGCCGGCTATGCGACGTACGCGGCGCAGCTGCTGGTCGTCTACCGGGAGCTCGATGCCGCGAGCGAAGCGATGGCCGACGATCCGATCGGTGGTTGCTTCGCCGACTCGGCGCTCCTGCGCGCCCGCGCCCTCGAGAGCGACATCCGCGCGCTCTCGGGCGCCGACGAGACCCCTGCGCCGCTGCCCGCCACCCTGCAGTACCGCGACCGTGTCCGGGCGGTGGCATTCGATTGGCCCGGAGGCTTCGTCGCACACCACTACACACGACACCTGGGCGATCTCTCCGGAGGCCTCCACATCGCCCGTGCTCTGCGGCGCCACCTCACCGACGGCGATGATGCCGGGCTCTCGTTCTACGAGCTGACGGTTCCCGACCCGGACGCCTACAAGGCGCGCTACCGGGCGCTCCGCGATGCCGCACCGTGGGATGACGACGAACGCGAACGGATCGTGGACGAGGTGCTCGAGGCCTACCGGCTCAACGACGCCGTACTCCTCGAGGTGTCCGAGGCCTGTGGGGTGCAGCCGTGACCGTGCGACCCTCGCCGGCTGTCAGCCTGTGCGCCCTCGGTCTGCTCGCGGCGGCAGTGGTGGTCAGTCCGGCAGGCGCAGCTCAAGTGAGTGACGGCCAACGCACGCTGCAGGCCTCGCGCACGGAGGCACTCGACCCGACCGGCGAACGGATCACCGTGACCGGAGCCGGCTTCGACGTCAGCAAGGGCATCTACGTGGCCTTCTGCGCCATCCCTCCGCCCGGCATGCCGCCGAGCCCGTGTGGGGGCGGCGAGGACCGAGCGGGCTCCACCGGTGCCTCGGCCTGGATCTCCTCCAACCCGCCTCCGTACGCGGTCGGTCTCCCCACGCCGTACGGGCCAGAGGGCAGCTTCACCGTGGAGCTAGCGATCCAGCCGGTCATCAACGCAACCACCGACTGTCGGCGGGTGCGGTGCGCGATCGTCACCCGCAACGACCACACCCGCTCGTCGGACCGCAGCCAGGACCTGTTCCTGCCCGTCACGTTCCGCGCCGAGTCGACGACGCCCTCGCCCGGAACACCACCGGCCGGCGCGGCAACTCCCACCTCACCGCTCGACCCGGGCGCTGCAGCCATCCCCCCGACCGATGCGGCTTCGACCACCTCGACCACCTCGACGATCCCCACGCCTCAGGTGACCTTGTCCCCTGACGGTCGTACCGCGATGGCGGGTGAGATGCGACTGGAGCTCTCCCACGTCGTCCTCGATCCGACCGGCGACGAGCTCGACGTCACCGGATCCGGCTTCCGGAGAGGTCGCGAGCTGCAGGTCGCGCTCTGTGCGACCCCGGTGGTGGGCGAGGCACCAGTGGGCTGCGGTCCGGCGGCGAACACCGTCCCAGCCGAGGCCGATGGCGCAATGGCGGTGACGCTTTCGATCGATGGCCCGGTGCTGGGCGAACACGATTGCCGCGAGCTCCCCTGCGCAGTGGTGACTCGTGACCCGCTCACGCCGACAGATCGCTCGCAGGAGTTGGCGGTGCCCGTGCGCTTCGCATCCACCGAGCTCGCCACCGACACCAGCGGCACAGATCCCCGCGGCGACGACCAGCAGGGCACCGACCAGGCGGCCGCAGATCAGGCCGAGCGCGAAGAGCTCCCCCTCACGCCCTGGACGGTCGCGCTCGTGGTCGGCACGGTCTTGGTCATCACGGCGACTCGTATCGCAGCACGTCGCTGGCGACATCCCGTGGAGCGGCCATGACCGATCGCGCCGCCATGTCGCAGCCCACCCCGCCTCCTCGCCTGCACCTCCCGAGCCGACGGCGGTGGAGCCCGCTTCTCGTGATGATCGTTGCGTCGTTGGCGTTCACCGCCTGCGCTCAGCACGCATCGAGCAGCGCCGAGCAGCCTGCGCCGACCCTCCCCACCCCCGCCGAGGCGATCGCACCGGTGCTACCCGTCACCGTCACCGGAGACGACAGGGTACAAGCCACCGTGACCACCATCGATCGGATCGTGCCGCTCGCTGGGAGCCTGGCGGAGGTGGTGTTCGGTCTGGGGCTCGGGGGCCACGTGGTGGCCCGAGACGTCACGGCCACCTTCGCCGAGGTGCGAGATCGACCGATCGTGACCAAGGGACACGACGTCAGCGCGGAGTCGGTGCTGTCGCTGGCGCCGAGCGTGGTGTTGGCTCAGACCGACACGGGACCTCCCGAAGCGCTGGCACAGATTCGCGCTGCTGGTGTCCCGGTCATCGTGTTCGCCCAACCCGCATCGGTCGCCCACATCACCGAGCGGATCGAGGCGGTCGCCGAGGCGCTCGGGGTGCCACCGGCTGGCGCGCGGCTCGCCGGCGAGATCGACGACCAACTCCGGGCTGAACTCGAGCGGGTCCCCGCAGGGCGGGCGCAGCCGAAGGTCGCGTTCCTCTACCTGCGCGGCCAGGCCGGCGTCTCACTGATCGGCGGGCCGGGTTCGGGAGCGGACTCGATGATCGCTGCGGCAGGGGGGATCGACGCCGGCACGGCAATCGGCTTGTCCCGACCCTTCACCCCGATCACCAGCGAATCACTGGTCGAGGCGGCCCCTGACATCATCCTCATGACCACCACGGGTCTGGATTCCGTCGGGGGAATCGACGGTTTGCTCGCGGTGCCTGGTGTCGCGCAGACACCCGCCGGACGGGCACGGCGGGTCGTGACCGTCGAGGACGGTCGGCTCTACAGCTTCGGACCTCGTACCCCCGAGGTGATCGGGGAGCTGGTGGACCGATTTTTCGAGGATCCCTTCTCATGAACGCGGTCGACACCTGCGAACGTACGGCTCGATCGGTGACGACGAGCACCGGCTCGGTGCTGCTCGTGCGTTCGTCCCGACGTGAGCCGCTCGTGCTCGGCGCGCTGATGCTCGGGCTCCTGGTGGCTTTCGTGGTGGCGGCCGGCTCTGGCGTGGTCGGTGTCTCGTCGGGCGCGGCGGTGGGGGCAGCGGGTGCGATCGTGGCTGGGGCCTCGCTGCTCGGTCTCTGGACGATCGGGGCAGCTGCGTTCGCTGGCGGTGTGATCACGGTGGCGGTCGTCCACCTCGCCGCCCGTTCGGGCGGGCGCACCGAGGTGGTGACGCTGATCCTGACGGGCATCGCGATGAACGCCCTGGCTGGGGCGGTCATCGGGTTGTTGATGTACCTCTCCGACGATGCGGAGCTGCGGAACGTGTCGTTCTGGACGCTGGGCAGCGTCGCTGGCGCCAACTGGTCGCGAGTGGCCGCCTTCGCTCCCATGGCCGTGCTGGGTGTGGTGGTGGCGTGTTCCCAAGCACGCCGGCTGGATCTGCTGAGCCTCGGTGAGGGGCCGGCTCGCCACTTGGGTGTGGACGTCGAGCAGACCCGCCGGATCACGCTCGGCGTGGTGGCCGTTCTGACCGCGGCCGCGGTGGCGGTCGCTGGGATCCTCATGTTCGTCGGGCTGGTGGTCCCTCACCTCGTGAGGATGATCTCGGGACCTCGCCACCGTTGGCTGCTGCTGTCGTCCGCGGTTGCGGGAGCGCTGGTGCTGGTGGTCGCGGACCTGGTGGCTCGCACGGCGGTGGCGCCCGCGGAGTTGCCGCTGGGGACGTTGACGGCGCTAGTGGGAAGCCCGGTTTTCTTCTGGCAGCTGCGCCGCACTCGGTCTCGTCAGGGAGGCTGGGCGTGAGGCGCAGGCATCTGCGGCTGCCAGGGCCGATCGCGGACCCACTGGTCGAGGCGATCGGGCTGTGGGTGCATCGGGGACGCCGAACGGTTCTGCGTGACCTGTCGGTCGCGGTACGGCCCGGTGAGTTCATCGCGGTCGTCGGCCCGAATGGTGCTGGGAAGTCCACGCTCGTGGGGGCTCTGGCCGGTGACCTGAGCGCGAGTGCAGGCCACGTCCAGCTCGACGGGAAACCGATCGGCGCCTGGCGGCCGGTCGAGCTGGCCATGCGTCGGGCGGTGCTGCCACAGGACCAACAGGTCGCGTTCCCGTTCACCGTCTCGGAAATCGTCTCGATGGGCCGCACCCCCTGGGCGGGAACCGCTCGTCACGAGCAGGACACGTCGCGAGTGCTGGACGCACTCGTGGCGATGGACGCGCTCGAACTCGCCGATCGTCGGTTCCCGACCCTCTCCGGTGGTGAGCGAGCACGGGTGGCGATGGCTCGGGCCCTGGTACAGGATGCAGCCAAGATCCGCCTCCACCGCCGCCGGATACCAGCGGTGGTGGAGGCGGATCGGCTCCGATCGATGGTCCGGGCGGGGGCCGAACGGCGCTCGGCCCGAACGGGCAGCAACTGACGGTGAAGCCAGCTCGCGGGCTCGACCCCGCGGGAGCGACGGTGCGGGTCGAGGGCGCAGGCTACGACCCGTCTGTCGGTGTCTACCTGGCCATGTGTGTGGACCAGGGTCCTGCGCTGCCACCGAGTCCCTGCTTCGGAGGCGCGGACACCTCCGGCGAGAGCCGGTCGGCGGTGTGGTTCTCGAACAGCCCACCGCCTTATGCCGTGGGTCTCACCCGCCCGTTCGGCGTTGGTGGCAGCTTCGAGGCGGAACTGGAGATCGCTGCGCTGCAGCGGGACGAGACGGGCGCGGTGGTGATCGACTGCCTCGACCCGTCCGCCAGATGTGTCATCGCCACCCGCGCGGATCACACTCGCCCCGCTGACCGATCGGCCGATGTGAAGGTGCGGGTTTCTTTCGCTGGCCAGGAGGACCCGGACCCCGGCGTGGACGACCCACCCTCGCCCGCACCTCCCACCCTGGAACTCGATCGCCTGCAGGTGACCCCGGGCGAGCCGCTCTCGGTGTCGGGTCGAGGGTTCCTCGCCGGCGAGCAGGTCGAGTTGCTGCTGTATTCGACCCCGCGCTGGGTGAGCACTCCCGTTGCCGATCCGACCGGGGCGATCGCCGTCTCGTTCACCGTGCCGGTCGACCTCGAGCCTGGTGAGCATCACCTCGAGGCCCGGGGGGTGAGCTCGGGGCTCACTGCTCGGTCCCCGAGCTTCATGGTGGTCCCGGCGACGCTCGCTCGTGCCCATCGCCGCCGTACCAGCGTCGAAGCTCGCTGGAGGGGGCCACGTCAGTCGACCACTCGTCGAGGGCCGCCGCGTCCTTGCTGACCCCACGGGGCCGAAGCCGGTCGACCAGGACCCGGTAGGCACCGGACTCGAGGGTGCCGTCGTAGGCCCGAACGACTGTCACCCGGGGTGTGGCAGCAGGCCTGGCGGTCGGGTGGGGATCATGTCGAGGCATCGTTACCACCCCACGAATCGGAGACGTGACCAAACCGTAACCGAGGTCGGCGCTGATCTGTCAGCGGCGCTCGTGTGAGCGCGAACCACCGGCGTGACACGCGAACCGATCGGCCACATCAGTCGGTACGGTGAAGCGGGGTCCGTCCGCCCGATGCGTTCGGTCCGCCCGGGGTGACGAGCCATCCGATGGGTAGGCGAAATCGGGTGGGGCCAGTCCCGGATCCCGCGGTCGTTGGAGTGGTCTCGAAGGAGGTCTGACGATGGTCGCCTTGGCTGGCACGTTCGACATCCTCCAGGTCGACGAGGTGCTCACCTTGCTGGCCGATCACCGCTGCACCGGCCGGCTGCGAGTGCGAACCGGTGCGCACCACCTCCTGATCACCCTGGACAGGGGGTTGGTCGTGGGCGCCACCGCGAGCAACGGCGCCACGGGTGGCGGAGCGTGGGAGCGACTGGTGGAGGAGGTCTGCTGCGAGGCGCTGCGGACCCGGCGGGGAACCTTCGAGGTATTGGTCGAGCGTGAGGTGAGCGCGTCGGCCGGCCCGCCGCTGCCCGTGAGCGAGGTCCTGGCCGGAGCACGGCGCCGGGCGGAGGCCTGGGAGCGGGTCGAGCGGGTGATCCCCTCCGTCGAGGTGGTGCCGCGGCTGGCCGAGCGACCGCGACCCGATCCGCTGATCCTGGAACCGGAACGATGGGAGCTGATCGTCGCCATCGACGGGCGCCACCCGATCGCCTCGGTCGCCCGGCGGCTGCGGATGGATCCTCTGCGTGTCTGCGAACTGCTGGTGCCGCTGGTGGAGCGGGGTGCCGTGCTGCTGGACGAGCCCTCGAAGCAGGTGAAGATGAGCGGATCGGAACGCGCGCCTCGCCCCAAGCCGTCGCGCCCGGGCTCGCAACGTTCGAACGTGCGCCTGCTCCCTCCGGGCAGGCTGCCCGCGGATGGGGCGGGGCTGAACGCCGACGGGGAGCAGCAGCAGGAGCAGGTACTCGATGGCGTGCTGGAGTCGCTAACCCCCGAGCGTGAGGTGCCCGCGGTGGCGCCGGCGGACGAGGCGGAGCTCGTCGCTGCCGTCGACTCGGCGTGAGTTCCGATGATCGGCACGCTGGCGATGGGCGTGAAGCGATGTCGGGGCGCTCCGCACGGGCGAAGGCGAGCGACGCAGCCGGGACAGGTGACGATGTTCGCAGCGTGACGATGGGGTCTGCTGCACGGTCGGGTGACAGGTTGGGTCTGGGAGTCCCCCCGCTGACCGGCCACGTCGACCGGGGGCGACGGACGACCGGAAGTCGCATGATACCCTAAGGGGTATATAGGCGTCGGTGCGGGCCCCGTCCCGTGGTGGACCCGCACCCCCGTCGGAAAGGCACTCCGATGCAGTCCATCACCACGACCGTTCCGCTCTCCCTCACCGAGGCTGAGCACGCCGTACGGGCCGCGCTCGCCGAGCAGGGCTTCGGCGTGCTCACCGAGATCGACGTGGCCGCCACCCTCAAGGCCAAGCTCGACGTCGACCGGCCCCCGCTCAAGATCCTCGGTGCGTGCAACCCCGCCCTCGCCCACCGGGCGCTCGAGATCGACCCCTCGACGGCGCTCGCGCTGCCGTGCAACGTCGTGCTCGAACCCGCCGCCGACGGCGGCACGGCGGTGCACGTGGCCGATCCCCGCGAGCTCATGGCCGACCCGGCGATGGCCGAGCTGGCCGAGCAGGCTGCGACCAAGCTCAGGGCCGCGCTCGACGCCCTCGGCCGCGACGCAGGGGCCGCGTCGTGAGGCCGGCACCCGACGTCCGACCGATGGAACCGGTGGCGGCACTGCGTCCGGAGGGGTCGGCACCCGACGCACCGTCGCTCGACGACACGGCCCGTCGCACCAGCACGGCGAGAGGAGCCGCGACACTCGTGCTGCGTGACGCCACTGCGCTGGGCTCGTCCGCACCGAACCAGGCGAAGGCCCTGGAGCGCCGTGGACGGGCGTGGCTGCTGTGGTCCTTCCTGCTGTGCCCCTGCCACCTCCCGCTCACCCTGGCGGTGATCACCGCCGTGCTGGCCGGCACCTCGTTCGGTGTGGTGCTGCGCGACCACGCCTGGGTGGCGGGCACGGTGATCACGGTGGCGTGGCTGACCGGCACCGGATACGGCCTGCGGCTCATCCGCCGGGCGGAGCGCACCGGCGGTGCCTGCCCCACCTCCGCACCGCCCCGCTGAGCCCACCTGAGGGCGGTCGCTCGGACGAGCGCTGGACCGGGGAGAGGGCCACACCCGCGACGGGCCGAACGCGAACGACCGTACCGAGGGAACCAGCGCGCAACGAACCCCCCTCGGAGCGACCCGTCCGCACGACCGGTCCTCCCGGAACCGCCGGCCGCTCAGAGGTGCCGCTCAGTCGCCGGCCAGGATGCGGCGGATCCCGGCGACGAAGGTGTGCACGTCGGCCTCGGTGGTCTGGAAGCTGGTCATCCAGCGCACGACGTGGTGCTCGGGATCCCAGGGCCAGAAGAACGACCACTCCAACAGCGTGCCGAGCCGGTCCCACGGCACCGTGGCGAACACCATGTTGACCTGCGGTGGCCGCACCACCGTCACCCCCTCCACGCCCGCCACCTCCCGGGCGAGCAGGGCGGCGGTGTCGTTGGCGGTCCGGGCGTTGCGCAACCACAGGTCGTCGGTGAGCAACGCAGCCACCTGCGCGCCGACGTAGCGCGACTTGGACACGAGCTGGCCCGCCTGCTTGCGCACGTAGCGCGCGTGGGTGGCAAGGGCCGGGTCCACGAACACGACCGCCTCGCCGTACACGGCGCCGTTCTTGGTCATCCCGAAGGTCATCACGTCCACGCCGGGGTCACGGATCAGGGTGGTGAGATCCGTGCCGGTGGCCACGACGGCGTTGGCGATGCGGGCGCCGTCGACGTGCAGGACCATCCCCCGGGCGTGGCAGCGCTCCGCCAGCGCACCGAGCTCGTCCGCGGTGTACACGGTGCCGTCCTCGGTGGCCTGGCTCACGGTCACCACCCGGGGCTGGGGCCGGTGCTCGATCCCCGCCCAGAACGCGTACGGCTCGAGCGCGTCGGGGACCAGCTTGCCGTCCACGGCCGGCACCGTGATGATCGACGAGCCGCTGAAGCGCACCGGCCCGCCGGTCTCGTCCACCACGACGTGGGCGCTGTCGACGGTGATCACCGCCTGCCAGGGCTGCAGCACGCTCGCCAACCCCACGATGTTGGCCCCGGTCCCACCCCAGCAGAACAGCACCTCCACCGGCGCGTCGAACAGCTCGCGGATCGCCCGCTCGGCCGAGGCCGTCCAGGGGTCGTCGCCGTAGGCCATCGCCGGCCCGCTGTTCGCCGCGGCGAGCGCCTCGAGCACCTCGGGACTGGCACCTGCGGTGTTGTCGCTCGCGAAGGAGCACGACGGTGCCGGGGGCAGACCCGCCGGTTGCGCAGGCCGGACTCCCGCCGGCGGCGGTTCCGCTTCCGACCCGTCAGGAGACGGTGGACGATCTCGGGTGCCGGGGTCGTCGGGGGTCACGGTCCCTCCGGGTGGTGCGGGATGAGGCACCCTATCCGCCGAGCCGGAGGTCGCTCTCCGACGAGCCGACCCGACCGAGGAGGACGCCGTGCCCGACCCCATCCCCGCCGACCGTCCCGACGAGGAGGTCGCGCCCGACCTCGGCCAGGGCCCGGCCTCCGCAACCGACCCGTCTCCCGACGGTCAGGTGCTCGACCCGGCCCGGCAGGGCGACGTGCTCGCCATCCAGGACCTCGCCATCGCCTACGCCCACGCCGTCGACGACCGTGACTGGCGGCGGTGGGAGGCCCTGTTCGTCCCCGACGCTCACATCGACTACCGGCACTCCGGCGGGATCGCCGGCACACCCGCCGAGGTGGCGGCCTGGCTGCCGGGCGCCATGGCCGTGTTCACCTTCTGCATGCACTCGATCCTCACCCACGAGATCCGCTTCACGGGACCCGACACCGCCACCGGCCGGGTCCACCTGCTCAACCGCAACGGGCTGGAGTGGGAGGGCGCCTTCGAGTTCTGCGACATCGGGGGCCTGTACCTCGACGACTACGTGCGGGTGGGCGCGCACTGGCGGTTCGCCCGCCGGGTCGAGCACACCCACTACGTGACCGGCGGGGCCTTCGCCGCGGTCGTGCGCGACCTCGCGGCCGACGCCGCACCCGACCGGCCACCCGTCGCGGGCTGAGATCGAGCGGGCCCGCAAGCGACGAAGGGTCGGGGACCGCCCGTCGATCACGGTCGCGGCCCGGTCGTCCACCGTCGACGACGCCGGCGGTGGACCGGCCCCGTCGGGGCGGCTCGCCGGTCGTTCGCCGGCTCAGATCCTGGCGATGACCTCCTCGCCGTAGCGGGCGAGGTCCTCGGCCGGGTTCCCGAAGAACGCGAACGACGGCACGATGACCCGGTGCACCCGAGCTCGGCCAAGGCACGCACCTCGTCGAGCGCGCCGGGGCCGATGGCGCCGTTCCCACCGGAGGACAGCTCGATGGCGCCCGGAGCGCGTGCAGGGCGTCGTCGGTGCGCGCACCGCGCTCGGCGAACGGCACCCCGATGGCCTCGAACTCCTCCCGGAGCCAGCCCGAGCCGATGCCGACGAGCAGGCGCCCTCCCGAGAGGTGGTCGAGGGTCGCGAGCTCCTTGGCGAGGACCACGGGGTTGCGCTGGGGCAGGATCAGCACGCCGGTGGCGAGGCGCAGGGTCGTGGTGGCCGACGCCAGGTACGCGAGCCAGACGAGCGGGTCGGGCAGGGGCGAGTCCTCGGGGCCGGGCATGCGGCCCGACGAGGAGTAGGGGTAGGCGGACTCGTAGCCGGCGGGCACGACCACGTGCTCGACCGTCCAGATCGACTCGAACCCGGCCGCCTCGGCCGCCCGCGCGAACGACACGGCGGCGTCGGGCTGTGCGAACGGGCCGATGTTGGCGAAGGCGATGCCGAACTTCACGGGTGCTCCTCGGACTCGGCAGGCGGGCCGGGACGACGCACGGCGGGTCCCACCGGCGATGGGGTGGTGGCGATCGGCGCCGACCCTATCCGCCCGGTCGGGCGCTGCCGGCCCCACCACCCGCCCACCGCTGCATCGCATCCACCAGCGGGCGGGCCTCGTGCACGACGACGGAGCGTCACGCCGGGGTTCAGAGCCGCACCCGTCAGCGGGCGAGTCGGCAGAGCATGACATCATGTTGTGAACAATTGTTATCATGATGTGGTGATCCGGACGCAGATCTCCATGACGCCCGCCCAGGCCGAAGGCCTCCGACGGCTCGCCGCCGCTCGCCGGCGCTCCCAGGCCGCCCTGCTGCGGGATGCGCTCGACGGCCTGCTCGGTGACGACGAGCGCAGGCGGCTGGTCGAGCGGGCACGCCGGCCGGTCGGAGCCTTCGCTTCCGGCCACCGCACCACGAGTGCACGCCACGACGAGGTGCTCGACCACGCCTACTCCCCGTCGGCGTCGTGACCACGGTCTTCGTCGACACCTCGGCGCTCTACGCGGTGCTGGACCGCGACGACGAGCACCACCGGTCCGCGGCCCGGCACTGGCACCGCCTGCTCGACGGGATCGAGGCGGGAACGGCCGACGCCTGCACCCACGGC
This sequence comes from Rhabdothermincola sediminis, assembly GCF_014805525.1. Lineage (NCBI taxonomy): Bacteria > Bacillati > Actinomycetota > Acidimicrobiia > Acidimicrobiales > Iamiaceae > Rhabdothermincola > Rhabdothermincola sediminis. Next base: position 49,308 of record NZ_JACFSZ010000020.1, read on the forward strand.
TCGGTGCTCGTCGAGGTGACGGCGCTCGTGCAGCACCGCCTCGGCAGGGCCGCCGTGCGCGCCCTGCACGACGCCGTCCTGCCCGTGCTCGAGGTGGTGTGGGTCGACCGGGAGCTGCACCGCCGGGCGGTCGCCGCCCTGCTGGCCGCCGACCGCCGGGACGTGAGCCTCGTGGACTGGACGTCGTTCGAGGTCATGCGGGATCGGGGCATCGAGGCCGTGTTCGCCTTCGACGAGGACTTCGCGGCGCAGGGCTTCGCCGCCTGGGCCGATTGAGGGTCCCCGCCGGGTCCCCTACCGTACCTGACATGACCGTCATCTACGGGGAGTCCGACGCCGATCCCACCGCCCTCGACGGCTCCACCGTGGCGGTCGTCGGGTACGGCAACCAGGGCCGGTGCTGGGCCCTGAACCTGCGGGACAGCGGCGTGGCCGTCGAGGTGTGCGTCCGCCGGGACGCCAGCCGCGAGCAGGCCCGGGCGGACGGGTTCGCCGCCCACGACCTCGAGGCCGCGAGCGACGCCGACGTCGTGTGCCTGCTCGTCCCCGACGACGTGATCCCCCAGCTGCCGGTGCGCCCCGACCCCGAGGCTCTCACCATCGTGGCGAGCGGCTACACGCTCGCCTTCGGTCGCCTCGATCCCACCGGTGATGCCGGCATGGTGGCGCCCCGGATGCTCGGCCCCGAGGTCCGCCGGTGCTACGAGGAAGGTGTCGGGTTCATCACGGCCGTCGGCGTCCACCGGGACCGCACCGGCACGGCGCTGGCCCGTACGCTGGCGGTGGCCCGGGCCATCGGCGGGCTGCGCCAGGGCGGGATCGAGATGACCGCCCGGGACGAGGCCGTACTCGATCTCGCCGTGGAGCAGGTCCTGTCCCCGGCGCTCGCCGCGGTGAACACGGCGTTCCTGACCGTCATGCTCGAGGCCGGCATCCCGCTCGAGGCGATCCTGTGCGAGCTGTTCCTCTCCGGCGAGGTCGAGCGCACCTACCGCCTGCTGCGCGAGGTCGGCTTCGCCGCCCAGAACGACCTGCACTCGCCCACCAGCCAGTACGGGCAGCTGTCCCGGCGGGGCCGCTACGACCACCTCGGCGTGGACGCCACGATGCGGGAGCTGCTCGCCGACATCACCAGCGGACGTTTCGCCGACGAATGGGACGCCGAGCGCGACGCCGGCTACCCCCGGCTCACCGCGCTGCGTGCCGAGCACGCCGGGCCGGCGGTCCGGGAGTTCGAGGCGGAGCTGCGCCGCAGGCTCGGACCCGGCCGGGTGGAGAGGGCGACCTGATCGGGCGACCGATACAGCACACTCGACCACGGAGGGTCCCATCCGACTCGTCGGCCCGGGTCGGATGATACCCTGGGGGGTATAAGAACCGCCTTCCCGTGGTTGCCGCAGCCCTCGCCCTGACCGGTGCCCTCACCCTGTCTGCCTGCAGCTCGTCCGAGCCGACCGCCACCGCCGAAACCCCGGCCAGGCGGGCGCCGTACCCCCCGGTGAGCCGGCCGCCCGGGCGGCGCGGGAGCAGGGGCGCACCGTCATCGACGTGCGCACCCCGGAGGAGTTCGCCGCCGGCCACGGGCTCCACGCGTTTGAGCGAGCCTCCGTCAGACCCGGGGTTCCTCTAGACTTGACGAGAGTTCGACCTTGCCAGTCCGGATGGCACGGTTAGGGGACGGATCGACCTATTGCTCCTCGGTTCGAGACCATCCGTCGTCGACTACAAGACCGGCATCGTGGTGGCGGAGGGAGCCTTGAACGGTCGCTACGAGCGGCAGCTTGCCATCTACGCGTGGCTGGTCGAAGCGTCGCTCGGCATTGCGGTCGATGATGCGATGTTGTTCTCCCTTCGAGATGGGATCGTTGAGGTCGATGTCTCTCGCTCAGTTCGTGAGCGTGCGGTCGCCGAAGCCGCCGATGCACGAGAGGCGTTCAACGGGCGAGTACCAGGAGCGCAGCCTGCGACGCCCTCGAAGCGTGCTTGCGGGACGTGTCCATTCGTCAGCCTATGCGACGCGACGTGGGACGCGCTGCGGCAGGGACACATCGACGGAGTGGGATGGGGTGACGCGGTTCGAGGACATCTGAGAGCTCCCATCGTCAGCAACGCCGGCGGTACAGCCGCCGTCCCCCTCGATGTTCGCGTCGGCACAGTCAGGGGGGAGGTCATGCTGATCGATGTGCCGAACGCGACGGTGGTGGAGTGCTCTGTCGGAGACGAGGTAGCGGCATGGCGGCTGGCAGGTCGGTCCGATGAACCCGTGACGCTCGCGTGGCGAGAGGGCACCAGCTCGCTGCAGGTCCAGCCGGGATGGGTCAGCTAAGTGACCGCCAATGCGCGAACGGTTGCGCTCGCGGGCGGCCAGAGGGTCCCGTATCCCGACCCTGTCGATGCGGCCTCTAGGGCCCGCGGAAAGGCGAATCGCAGGCGAGACACCAAGGTCGAAGTCGCCATCCGATCCGCTCTACACCGGAGAGGTTTGCGGTTTCGCAAGGATCACCTCGTTCGGTGCTCAAACGGGGTTCGTGTCCGAGTCGACATCGCCTTCACCCGGGCGAAGCTTGCGGTCTTCGTGGATGGCTGTTTCTGGCATGCCTGTCCCGACCACGGCACGACGCCGACGCGCAACCAGGACTACTGGCTCCCCAAGCTCGAAGCCAACGTGCAGCGAGATCGGCGTGTGGGCGCCGCGTTGGCGGCCGACGGTTGGCGGGTGCTGCGGCTGTGGGAGCACGAGGACGTAATGGAGGCTGCTGCCCAGGTCGAGCGTAAGCTCTCGTCCCTCGATCAGACCAGGCGGAGCTGACCGACCGGCTCGACCAGCGGCTCGAGGCCGGCGACGGCTCGGATCACGGCCTCGGCGAGCTTGGGGGGAACGGAGTTGCCGAGCTGCGCCTGGATGGCGGACCGGCTCCCGACGAACTCGAAGCTGTCTGGGAACGTGAAGAGGCGCTTGACCTCGGGCACCCGCAGGCGGCGGTTCTCCCAGTGGAAGGGCCCGACGTTGGGGCCCGGGTGCGCCTGGATAGTGGGCGATGGCCGCTCGGGGTCGAGTTTGAGCAGGAAAGACCAGTAGCGGCTTCGCCACTCGAACTGCGGGTCCGGGTGCCCGCGCTTGGCCGTGAGATGAAGGTAGTTCTCACCGGGTGGGATCTCGGGAAGGAGGTGCGCGTACCGGCCGCGGACGACCTCCTCCGCCTCGGGCTCGGTGACCAGGCCGGCGAGTGCCTTGCCTGTCGTGACGTGCGGACGGGCGACGTTCCCAGTCGCTTGACGCTCCCAGGTTCCGCCGTGGGTGGGCTCGGGGTGCTCTGGCAGAGGGCACCGTTTCGGGACGCCGATCACGAACAGTCGCGGCCGCAGTTGAGGCACGCCATAGTCGGCAGCGTTGAGCACCTTGGCTCGGCAGTGGTAGCCGGCCTCGTCGATCTCCCGAAGGAGCCGCTCGAACGCTGGTCGGCTCGCCTTGTTGTTGTAGGTGAGGGCGTACACGTTCTCGAGCACGAAGTAGCGAGGCCGAGCCTCTGCCAGCACCCGGGTGTATGCCTGCAGGAGCGAGGCGTCGGGGTCCAAGCCGGCGCGCTTCCACTCGAGCCAGAACCCGGACTTGCTGAACGGCGTACACGGCGGGCCCCCGATCAGGAGCGCGGGCCTCTCACGGCCCCGCAGCCCCGCCGCACGCAGGATGTCGCGGGTCGGGACATCGAGGATGTCCCGCTGAATCACCTCGGTCGTGAGGTGGTCGAAGTTCTTCTCCATCGTCGCAGCGGCATCACGGTTCAGCTCGACCGCGGCCCGCACCGAGAAGCCGGCCGCCTCGGCGCCGAGATCCATGCCGCCTGCGCCTGCGAAAAGGCTGATCGCGGGACCTAGGTCGGCGGCGGACATGGGCACATTGTGCACATGGGATGTGACAGTCACCGTGGATCGTCCTCCTCGGGCCGATCCCGACGTTCGAGTTCATCGATGCGCTCCTGTTGTTGGTGGATCAGCCGGTCGAGCTGCCGCTGCACCTGCTGGCTGATCCGGAACGGGAACCCCCTCCAGTAGTTGTAGAACTCGTCCGGGGTGGCGAACTCGCCTCGGCCGGCCCTGAGGTCCTCGATCAGATCGATGGCGCCGATGTACTCCCGGGTGGTCGAGGATCGCTGCCGACTGGCGATCCGCCAGGCTGGCTGGACCACGAGCTCAAGGCCCGCCACGCGGGAGCTGATGTTGGGGACGAACTCGTAGAGCACGATGACGTCGAGGTGGGAGGCGTAGTCGGCGAAGGGCCGAAAGGTGCCGGGCCAGTGGAGCTGCGGCCACCGGAAGTAGGTATTGCCGGTGTAAAGCGTGATGCGGCTCTTCGTCCGGGCGGGATTGCGGTCGTCGCGGCGTGCGACCTTGACGTCGAGGGCATGGTACCCCTTGCCAAAGCGGTCGCCGGACAGCTCGAGGTCGGGGTAACCGCGCTCGGACCCGCGCCTGGCCACGATCCCGGGATCGCCCTTGGTGGCGTCGAGCAGGTGGTCGACGATCGCCACCTCCAGGATGTTCGCGAGCGCCGCTGGCTCCTTCGGGAGCGGCAGGAGGTGACCGGTGGCGAGGAGCTTCGCCTCAAGGTCCTCCGGGTCGGAGGCGTCGAAGGGCCAGCCGTGGTCACCGTGCCGCCGGAACACGCCCACGACGTCGAACTCGAACTCACCGCAGCGAGCGCGCAACCAGTCGAGAACCTCAGGCTCAGGCACCCAGCCAGCTTCGCGAACGGGCCTCGACGCGCCGCGGACCCTGAGTGAGGTATGACCTGAACCTGTGGATCGGCCACCCGCTCGAGGGCGCGGCGTACCTTCCTCGTTGAACGAAACGAGTGAACGCCGGGGCTGCAACCCCTGCGAGGAAGGCACGCCGATGTTGACAGTAGTGACCGATGACGACGCCCGCGCGGAGATGCGCTGGGCGCTGGATGAGATCGTGTTGGAGGGCGCCCGGCGCATGCTGGCGGCGGCGCTCGAGGCGGAGGTCGACGCCTTCATCGCCGGGCTGGCTGACCGGCTCGACGAGCGAGGCCACCGGCTGGTGGTGCGCAACGGCCACGCCCAGCCGCGCACGATCACGACCGCTGCGGGCCGTGTCGAGGTGCGCGCCCCGCGGGTCGATGACCGCCGCGTCGACCCGAAGACGGGTGAGCGGGCCCGGTTCCGCAGCTCGATCCTGCCGCCGTGGGCGCGCAAGAGCCCGAAGGTGACCGAGGTGCTGCCGTTGCTGTACTTGCACGGCATGTCCAGCGGTGGCTTCGCACCGGCGCTGGAGGGGTTCTTCGGGTCCGCTGCGGGCCTGTCGGCGTCGGTGATCACCCGGCTGACCACCCAGTGGCAGGCCGAGCAGCGAGCCTTCGCCGAGCGGCGCCTCGATGACCGCGACTACGTGTACGTCTGGGCCGACGGGGTGCACTTCAACGTGCGGCTCGAAGAGGACCGCCTGTGCTGTCTGGTCATCGTCGGGGTCCGTGCCGATGGCACCAAGAAGCTCGTCGCGCTCGCCGATGGCTACCGGGAGTCGACCGAGTCCTGGGCGGATCTGCTGCGGGACCTCAAGCGCCGCGGCATGCGGGCCCCGGTGCTCGCCGTCGGGGACGGGGCGCTGGGGTTCTGGGGAGCGTTGCGCGAGGTGTTCCCCGAGACCCGCGGCCAGCGGTGCTGGGTACACAAGGCCGCCAACGTGCTCTCGGCGTTGCCGAAGTCGGCCCAGCCCACCGCCCGCAAGATGCTGGCGGAGATCCGCGACGCCGAGGACCGCGACGAGGCCGTCGCTGCGGCCAACCGGTTCGCCACCGAGTACGGCGCGAAGTGGCCCAAGGCGGCCGCCAAGATCACCGACGACCTCGAGCTGCTGCTCGCGTTCTACGACTTCCCCGCCGAGCACTGGATCCGCCTCAAGACCACCAACCCGATCGAGTCGACGTTCGCGACCGTGCGGCTGCGCACCAAGGTCACCAAGGGCCCCGGCTCGAGAGCCGCCGGCCTGGCCATGGCCTTCAAGTTGCTCGAAGCCGCACAAGACCGGTGGCGAGCCGTGAACGGACCCCACCTCGTCGCGCTCGTCCGAGCCGGCGCACGCTTCGACAAGGAGGTGATCGTCGAACGCGAACAAGCGGATCAGGAAGCCATCGCGTGATCAGCGGAACCGGCCGACCCACAGGTCTTGACGATTCCTCGCGTTCTCGCCCGCTCGATGTCGATGGCCTCCGCGTCGGTGAGCTCGTCCTCGTCGCGGTTCGCCGACACGTACCACATGAGCACCTGGTCGTCCTTGCCGATCTGTCGGCCCCGGATCTCGCAGTCACGGGTGGCGGTCCGTCGCATGTAGGGCAGCGGGGTCTGCCACCGGATGATCTCGGGGACCAGCCCGGCGATCAGCGACGGGTCCGCGATGAGCTTGTCGTACTGGTCGGGCTATCGGTTGAGCCCGTACACGCTGCCGGTCATGGTGTTACGGGTCGTGTCGTTGCCGCCCACGATCAGCAGGATCGGGTTTCCCACGGCGACGAGGGTGTCCATGTCCTTGGTGTCCTCGCCGTTTGCCATCAGGCTGACGAGGTCCTGCCCGTCGCCGCCGACGCGCTCGGCCGGAACAGAGCTCCCCGAAGTAGAGGGCCATCTCGGTGAGCTCTTCGCCCTTCTGCTCGATCGACTCGACGACCCCACCCGGCTCGGGGATGGCGAACACCACGTCGGACCATCGGGTGAGTTTGCGGCGTTCCTCGAGCGGGAAGTCGAAGAGGGCGGCGAGCATCAGGGTGGTGAGCTCGATCGACACGGTGTCGACCCAGTCGAAGGTCTCGCCTTCGGGGAGCGCGTCGAGCACGGCGATGGTGCGCTCTCGGATGAGCGGCTCGATGTTGCGCAGGTTGCTCGGGGTGGACACCGACCGCACGGTCTTGCGGTGCCGGGTGTGCTCGGACGGGTCCATGGCGATGAAGGTCCGAACGAAGTCCTGCATGGTCAGGGCGTTGGAACTCGGCGGTGCACCGAGCGTGATGCCCCGGGCCGAGGAGAACGTCGCCCAGTCGCCGTTGATGGCCCGCACGTCGTCGTACTTGGTGATCGACCAGTAGCGGCCGGCCGACTCGATCTCGTTCAGGTGGACCGGGTCCCCGGCGCGCAGGCGGGCGAAGTGGTCCTGCCAGCGGTCCTCGCTGAACAGGTATGGGTTGGCCGGTTGATGTCCTCCAGCGCGAGGTCGGCGGCGGCGCCGACTCCCTTGCCGAGCCGTGCCAGCTCGACGTCGGGCTCTTCGTTGTGGGCGTTCAGCAGCTCGCCGAGCCCTTCCTCGGTCACGTCTCCATTCACGGGCTCTCGTCGTCCGTTGCGTATGAGTGCGGCTTCTTCGGCACCCTCGACCGGCCGACGATGGATGCTAGGGGGTGAGCGCCGTCGCCTCGCGCCCCACCGGCGCACCGGCCTCACGTCGTGGCCCGGGAATCGATCGCCTCCCCGTGTCGACGGCCTGCTCCGGTTCCATCGCGGGTCGACCGTACCCCGGCCGCGCGGCTAGCGTCGCAGGCACCGTGAACCGCCTGGTTCGTGGACCGGTTGGGAGGGAACCGTGAAGATCCGCACTCCGATCCTGGCCGTCGCTGCGGTGGCCGCGCTCGCACTCGCCGGCTGCTCGAGCGACGACGGCACCCCGACGACCACCACCAGCACCGCTGCGTCGGGCGGCGCCACCACCACGTCGGCCGCCGCGGGCACCACGCCCGGTACCGGTGGCAGCTCCTCGGGCAGCGGCGAGATCGTCGGCTCGTACACCGGCACGGTGACCCTCGCCGAGGGCAAGACCGTCCAGGTCGAGGGCGACCTCACCACCTGCACCATCCAGGACAACGGCGCCGAAGCCAAGGGCGAGGGCTTCGGCTTCACCCACAGCAACTACGACGGCAACCTGACCTTCACCGTCGAAGGGCGCGAGATCATCGCGTCGGGCCCGACCATCGGCCAGGGCGGCGGCATGATCAACGTGACCGGGATGTCGGAGGGCACCGGGTTCGTGTTCAACATCACCTGCGGTTGACTCGCCCGACGCGGGCGGCCTTTGCGGCGGGACCCCGATGACCGTCACCGTCGTCCTGAACCGCCCTGGGTTCGTTGGAGGCTCCTGACCTTGGAAACGAGGGTGGTGTCATGCCACGAGAGAAGTCGCCAGGGAAGCCGACGACGCGTCGCTGCAGCGAGGCGGAGAAGGATCAGGCTGTTCGGCTGGTGCGCCAGCTCCGTGCGGAGCTCGGCACCGAGCACGGCACGCTGTAGCGGGTCGCTGCCCAGTTGGGCTACGGCGTCGAGTCGGTCCGCAAGTGGGTCCGTGAACGCGATGTCGTCGACGGACTGGCCGGGCCGGAAGCGTTGAGGGTCCGCGAGTTGGAGGCCGAGAAGAAGGCGCTCGAGCAGGAGCTGCGCGAGACGCGCCGAGCGAACGAGATCCTGCGCAAGGCGTCGGCGTGTTTCGCCCAGGCGGAGCTCGACCGCCCATCGAAGTGATCGTCGGGTTCATCGACGAGCATCGGGACCAGCTCGGAGTCGGGCCGATCTGCCGTGCGTTGCAGATCGCTCCGAGCACCTACTACGCCGCCAAGAAGCGCGAGGTGGCGCCGTCGGCGCGTGCCGTGCGTGACGCGGTGATGATGCAGATCCTGATGGTGTTGTGGGTCACGAACCGCAAGGTCTACGGGCCGGCAAGCTGTGGCGCGCCGCCCGCCGTGCCGGCCACGAGATCGGCCGGGACCAAGTCGCCCGCCTGATGCGGGAGCTGGGCATCGAGGGCATCAGCCGCCGTCGCAAGACGATCTACACGACGATCCAGGATCCCGATGCGGTGCGGGCGCCGGATCTGGTGAACCGGAACTTCAAGGCGGCCGCGTCCAACCAGTTGTGGGTGACGGATCTGACCTATGTGCCGACCCGGTCGGGGATGGCCTACGTCTGCTTCATCGTGGATGTGTTCTCCCGCATGGTCGTCGGCTGGCAGGCATCGAAGTCGCTGCGCTCGGACCTGGCCATCGACGCGTTGGAGATGGCCAGAGCCTCTCGGGGTGCCGGCCGGCTGGTCGGCGTGGTGGCACACGCGGATGCCGGGTCGTAGGGCGAACTCAACTGGTCGTCGCAACACCTCACGATGATGGAGGTGTGGTTCATGGCGACGATGGGAGAGCGGCAGTGGCAGGTGCAGCTGTATCGGGGGCAGGTCCCGTCGCTAGGACTGTGCTGAGCAAGGCGCCTTCGTGGGGTGGAGGGCGGCCGTCGGTCGTGGGAGGGGCGTCGTGTCGTCGGAGGGCGAGCGGGTCGCGGTGCGGGCAGATCGAAGGGCCGGGTTGAGGTGT